>JAUYMI010000022.1 GCA_030698665.1 bacterium | reverse complement strand
GGATTGCCGAAATGTTTTTGAAAGTACGGGCGCATAGCAGAAAGCACCCGTGAGTCCACGGGGGTGGCGGCGGCGTAATCAAGGTATATGCGCTTTCTCATCTCACTTCTTCATATCGTTTTCCCCGGGACTCCCCTACCGTCAGATACCATACGTAGCTGAAAAGATACCAGAACCCCTGCTTGAGAGGGTTACCGGCCAGCAAGCGGCGGGCCGAGCTTCCAACCCAGAGGCCTATATGGTACCTGACGCGCCCAAGCTTCATGAGTCGCTCCGCTATATCCATGTCCTCTCCATAAAACAGGATGCTTGTGTCAAAACCGCCGATTGTGAAAAACGCATCCCTCCTAACAGCAAGATTTCCGCCCACCATGAGGCCGCTCTTGTGAAACAGGCGATTTAAAATATACTCCACAAAGACATACAACACATAGAAGTCCACAAACTCAACCCACTTGTAGTACCAGGGAAGGTCAAAGAAGTGGTAGGGACCCGAGACAGCAAGGAGCCCTGGGTCGTCCTCAAACTTCCGAGTCACCCTTTCTGTCCACCACTCAGGGATTACGCAGTCAGCGTCAAAAAAGACAAGAATGTCCCCTGTTGCCTCGCTGGCTCCCTTGTTGCGAGCAATACACATGCCCTGCTCTGTCTCTGTGATCAGCTTAACCTCAGGAAACTTCGTTCGCACGATCTGAGCCGTCGCGTCCTGAGAGTTGTTGTCAACCACAAGAACCTCGTGCTCTGCAATATCAGGAAGCTGCATAATTGAGGCGAGACAGGTCTCAATGCGCTTTTCCTCGTTGTACGCGGGAATGATGAAAGAGAACTTCATGGCACCCGTAGTGTACCAAAATATTTGATAAAGAAAAGAGCCGTCTCCTCACAGACGACTCACTCAAAGTGCCCCTGAAGCTTGTCTGCGAAGAAGGCAGCTCCGTACAGGATACCTCCCGCGATCCCGATGGCAGCCTCAGTCGCTTCCATCCTGGCTGAGAGCAGGAGAGTGAGACCCACGAACCCCGCGCCTGACTGGAGGGCGAAGTACATAATGTGGAGACGCCCCGCCGTGGTTATACCCAGACCAACGATCCGGAAGTCGCGGATGTATGAAACGAACCACCAGTCCATGCCCTTGCGAGCACGCTCATCCCGTGTCGCCATCTTGAAGTAAGCGACTGCGCAGACTGCCCCAACAGGCAGGAAGAGGACCATCCACCAGTTCAAACCCTCTCGAGACAAAGCGGAGAACACCACCCAGTCAACGAGGGAGAGCGCCACGGCATCTCCCCAGACCCCATTCGTCCAGTAGTCCTGAAGATGGGGAATGCGTCCGGTTCTGAGTTCTGACCATCTGCCGCGGGCCGGAATGAATCCTGACCTAACGTCCCTATTCTGGAGCGCAATCAAGAGGCGCCAGAATGCAAAATTGCAGAGTACGGCAAGCATACCGGCAAACACCCTTCACCTCCTTTCACTAAAGATTCAATACAATACTTTCAGCTCTTTGTCAATCTCCAGAGCCAAACAAGCTGCGTGCCAGCTCCCAGTATGAGTCGTCCCCCTGCTTCTCTTTCATCCAGTACCACCACTCAGCTCCCCAAAGATAGTGAGTGGAAAATCCAGACTTTGCGGCAAAATCAATGTTCGCCTCAAACTGCTCTGGGGTCATGGTCTTTTTCATCTCGTCTAGTGAAATATCATAGAGGAGCTTGGGTCCCCAGGGTTCTGCCTGCAGTTCGGCTCCGATGACGGGTTTGTGAAAGAAAAGGTTGATAAGCCAGGCCTTGCGCTGGTAGAAGGTAGGAGAAAAAGGATATGTAAGATACCTGTTCAACTGACGGAACCAGACCTTGCGGTACATCGT
Source organism: bacterium (assembly GCA_030698665.1). GTDB lineage: Bacteria > Patescibacteriota > Minisyncoccia > Minisyncoccales > UBA10102 > JAUYMI01. The sequence continues at coordinate 12,033 of JAUYMI010000022.1, read as the reverse complement.
GGCTCCCACAATGTCCCCGTACCTGGCCGCGGCCACCCACAAGGAACCCTCCCCGCTGTCTGTAATCATGACCGAATGATTTTGATCCAGCGACTTTACGAGCTTCACTTCCTCAGCCAAAAACTTCTCATCCGCCCACGGACACTCGCCGAAGGGGAAAAAGGGCTCATTCTCCACCTGCCAGAAGAGAACGCTTGGACTGTCCTTGTACCGACCAACAACAACCCTCAGCATGGTGAGAATGGCGGCCTGCTGGTCTTCCTTTGAGAGTTGCTTTGCCCACTCGGGAGTGTGGCACTCAGGCCACCTGGAGGTCTTTTGGCCAATGACCGGCACGATGCTGACCCCTCTTGCCTCAGCCTCCCGAACCTGAAAATCAAAGTCATCAAAGCGGAACAGGCCGGGCTCTGGCTCTACAATATCCCAGTGGAAAGCTGTTTTCACCAGCTTCACCTCAAGATCGTCCAGCAAAGCAAGGTATGCCTGAGACCAGTTGAGGCCAAAGGCCTGAGCGTGCTTTTCTGAAAAGTTCACGCCCCACTCCACGTCCTCTCTGGGCCCGGGGAATCCGACGAATAAAAAGACGAATACCCCCGCAAACACAAAGAGGAAGCTGAAAAGCGCTTTTTTCATTTCCCAAGCACAAGCTTTGCTATATTCTCAGCTCCCTTTCTCTCCCCCTCAAGATATCCCTCCATGGCAGCCTCAGCAAACTGACCTGAGGCCACAACATCCCAAAACCACTCTCGTAAAATCCCGGTGTCGGGCTGCTCAACCCCAAATCCCTTTTCCAGCACCCACCTCCTGTTTGCCTTCTCTTGCGAGCCAATGCTGGGAGCCAGCAGGAGAGGAATGCCAAGAGCTGAGAAGAAGACGAGCTCTGATGGCTTAGTCCACAAAACGTCCGTCCCTTTCATCAAATTGTTAAAGCGCTGAAAGTACGCATCTTTCGTTTTTGCGTACAGGATTTTCACGTACCGTGAAACTCCTGCCTCCCGGGCTGCCAGCTCAAAAAAAGAACGAACGTCCTCATGGATACCGGCCACCAGGTTCAGTCTCAGCTTCCCTTTCTTCAGATCTTTGACAAAGGCAAGAAGAATATCCCTGCCAAGCTCCTTTTGGGCTCCCGCTCCTCCCACAGCAAAGGTGAGCGAGATTGGACCGCGAGCCTGCAGCTTTTCTCTGAGATGCTTTGCAACGAGCGGGGCAAAGGCAGAACGGTAGCGACGTTCAGGATCAAGGCACGTAACCCTCCTAGCAAGATCCTTTGTTGAAAAGATATCGGGAAGCGGAAACCCGGTTACATGAATTCTCCTCTCTGGAATCCCGTAAAGGGAAAGACGTTCTGCCGCACGCTCTGTGGGAGCGCAGTACCTGATCTTCGTGCGCTGAGGATGGAGTGGCGCCCATACTCGAGACACGTCCGTATCCGTCACAACGAGGTAGACGGAACCCTCATAGCGCCAGCGCTCCGCCATGAAGGCCGGAACGAAAAAGGTCGAGACAAAAGGGATGGGACTCTGGAGCTGTGAGATGAAATGCCTGCCCCAGCTCCGCTGCTCAAGGAACTTAAAGATCTGCCGGAGCTGAAGAGTGGGACGCGAGCGACGAACCTTGGGGTAGAAGGAAGAAATGCTTTGGAAGGAATCAAAGACGGAAAACACCGCCTCTCCGACCAGCGGAACGCGCTTGAAGCGCGAAATAAAGTCATATAGGCGCCTTGTGCTTCTCCATACGGCCTCGTCTTCTCGGGGAATACCAGGGTACGCATCAGCAGAAATCGTTTCCCCTCCCTCGGCGATCTTATAGAGTGCATGCGCCGCCCTCAGGTGCCCATACCCCATGTCTACTGCCACGACCCACGCCTTCTTTGCCTGTTTTGCTACCATTCAGATATTGTACCAAAAGGATGGGTAAGAAAAAACTCTTTTGGCTTTAAAAATCTCATCCACACGAGCCCAATCACAGCGTACAGGGAGAGGACAAGGGCCGCGGGAACGTGCTCTGTTTTAAGGAGAGGAATTGAAGAAGCAAGATTAACCGTAAAAGAGAACGCGGAAAGGATAAGGGAGAGCGGAAAAGCGATCAAGGCGCCCAGATGAAAAGCTACAAGCGAGAAGGCGTAAAAAATAATCCCAAATCCAAAGACAAAGGGAACTAAAGGAACGAGCACGAGGTTAGCCGCAAAGGAAGTCACGGAGACGGCTCCAAAGCTATGGGCGACCAGGGGAAGCGTGAGGAGCTGGGCTGAGGCAGAAAGCGCCGCCAGTTCTGAGAAAAAAGGCGGCAGGAACTTGAAAAAAGAGGTGAAGAACGGGGCGAATGCGATGATTCCCAGAACCGCCAGAAAAGAGAGTTGGAAGCTGACGTCGTGGACTAAAAGGAGCGGATTGAGCAAAAGCATGGCGGAGGCAGCAAAGACAAGCGCTCGAAAGGACGCTGATCTCCTGTTCAACATCTGCCCGAAGAGAAACATGCTCCCCATGATACCGGCCCGTATGGCAGAAGGCTGGAGGCCCGAGAAAATGACAAAGAGGACAATCACGAACAAGGAGAACAGGAGGGCCTGTCTCCTCCACATGCCGAGCCTCAATAGGAAAGACAAGGAGAGAGCTGAAAGGATTGCAACGTGCATGCCCGAAACCGCGGTGATGTGGCGCACCCCTGCCTCGCTCAGGCGCTCTTTCAAGGAATCCGGCATCCTGTCTTTATCTCCCAGCACCATGGCGGACAGAAGGGAAGAGGACTCGGGGGAAAGATGTCGCAATCCTTCTTGTCTCAAGCGATCTTTGAAAAGGAAAAGCGGAGAGAGAAGCCCGCTTCCTTGAGCCGCAACTCTCACACTGGGACGAAACATGAGTCCGTACACGCCCTTGCTCTGGAGGTATGAAGGATAGTCAAAGCCATCAAAGGACTCGGGGCGCTCGAGCCGCCCTGAAAGCTCAAGCGTATCTCCGTACCCAATCTCTCGGAACCTGCTCGTGAAGACGAGGACTCTGCCCACAGGAGCGAAGTCGGGCTGAACCTCAACCCGCAGTTCGTTTTCTCTGAGGTCGGGCTCGGCCACAACGCGTCCTGTGAAGGAAACCTCGCGAGCCGCAACACTCCACCCAACTGGCATCTTCTCAGCTCCGTCCCCCCTCCATATGCCAAAACCAAGAAACAAAATGAGGAGGGTCAGCGCTATGCCTTTCTTCCCTCCAAAACAAAGGAGGTATAGCATGAGGGCCGCAAGCAGAAGAAACGCTGGAAGATGAAAATCAACGAACGAGGAAACAAAAACGCCTCCGACAAAAGCGCCAGAAGAGTACAACGCCAACCGCGAGAGGGTCATGGCCGGGAGAATCCGGTTGCGAGCAGGGTGATACGAAGCTCGCCTTTTTTCAGCCGCTTATCTTTGACCGCCCCGAATATGATCTTTGCCGACGAGCTCAGCTTCCCTCTGACGATGGAGGCGGCCTCGTTGATTTCGCTCAGGGTAAGGTCGTCTCCTGCGACGTTGAAAAGTACGCCCTCAGCTCCCTTGATGGAAATATCCAGCAGAGGAGAGGCGAGAGCGTCTTGCAATGCGTTCTCAATGCGCTTGTCCCCCTTTGCCGTCCCCACGCCGAAGACCGCCTGGCCGGCATCCGCCATCACCGACCTCACGTCAGCAAAATCCACGTTGATGATACCAGGAAGCGTGATGATGTCTGAGATGCCCTGCACCGCCTGGCGGAGAACCTCGTCAGCGGCAAAGAAAGCTGAGATGACCGAGGTCTCCTGATCCGTGATGGAAAGCACCTTATCGTTCGGAATCACCAAAAGCGTATCAACCTTGCCCCGCAGTTCTCCCAGTGCCCGCTCGGCGATCCGCATCCTCCAGGAACCCTCAAAGGAGAAGGGCTTGGTCACAACGGCAATGGTCAGCGCTCCCTGGGACTTGGCAATTTCTGCTGCAACACCAATAGCTCCGCTTCCAGTCCCCCCTCCCAATCCGGCGGCCAGAAAAACCATGTCAGCTCCAGAGAGCACCTCTTTGAGTTCTTCTCGGTTCTCCTCAGCGGACTTCCTGCCAAGCTCGGGGTTCATACCTGCTCCCAGTCCCCGAGTGAGCTCGCGTCCTATGCGAAGCTTCACATGGGCCTTGACGTTCAAAAGATCCTGGGCGTCCGTGTTCACGCAAATCAGCTCCACGTGCTTCATGCCCATGTGCATCATTCTGTCCACGGCGTTCCCCCCGGCTCCCCCGATACCCATGACTTTAATAACAGCTCCCGTTCTGTTCATTTTATGGAACGAATACCTGGAATATCTGCTTGAGTCGCGAGAAAAGACCTCCCCCCACAGCTCCCATTCTGCGCCTGGGAACTGACTCCGTGTTCCGGGCGGCCTTGAGCACCAAACCCATGACCTCAAGAAGCTCCGGATCTTCCTGGGGGCCCAAAATTCCCTGGGCCTGCCCAATCTTGGCTGGCAGCCTCATCTCCTTTTTGACAAACTCGGCTATCTTTGGAAGCTTGGCACCTCCTCCGGCCAGTATGATGCCGGCAGGCAGATCTGCCTGCTTTGAAATCGTCTTGAGATCCTTTGCAACAAGGCCGAGAATCTCCTTCATTCTCGCCTCAATGATATGAGAGAGCATCTTTAAAGAGAAGGAGAGGGTCGTGCCATCCTCCAGCTCTATCTTCTCTGTGCGCTTCCCTTTTAATACCCCGAGTGTCCCAAATTCTACCTTGATGCGCTCTGCCACTTCGGGTTCCGTCCTCAGGCCGATGGCAATGTCATTTGTGATATGGTCAGACCCAACCGGGAAGACGGCAAGATGGAGAAGGTCTCCCTCCTGGAACACGGCTAAGGAAGTGGTTCCCGCTCCAATGTTCAGAACAGCAACTCCAAGCTCCTTTTGCTGGTTGGTGAGCACGGCTTCCGCCGTTGCGAGGGGAACCGGCACCACATCGGCCACCCCGAGGCCAGAGGAGAGCACGGCATCCGTAAGGTTCTTGAGGTACGGGGAAAAAGCGCACAGTGCCAGGACCTCCGTCTCCAGACGAATCCCCCTCATGCCAACCGGTTCCTTGACGGACCCTTCTCCATCCACGAGGAACTCCTTTGGGAAAACCTCCAGGATCTCCTTGTTGGAAGGAAGAGAAAAGGCCTGCGCCGCGTCCAGCACCCGATCCACGTCTTCCTGCGATATCTCCCCGTCAGCGCGGGACACAGCCACAACCCCCCGCGAGGAGGTTACAAAGACATGGCTTCCCCCGAGGTTGACCGCCACTTCGTCAATCTTCTGAGAGCTCACGTTTTCAGCGCGTGCCTTGACCGCGGCTATCCTGCGCGCAACCTCGTCTTGCTTCACGACGGCTCCCTTGCGCATGCCAGATGAGGACTCTTGCGCAAACCCGAGTACCTCAAGACGCGCGTCCTCTGTCTTGCGCGCGACCATCATCTTCACCGATGAGGACCCGATGTCTAGGCCCGCGATAATGTTTGCTTTCATGCGAAAAGGTATGCTTCTTCCTTCGCGGCGATGGCGCCATGTCCGTACCCCAACAGATGCAATACTCCGTGAAATACCATGAGCTTCATTGCCCGTTCCTTTTTTATACCATACTCTTTGGCATTAGCGCGAACCTTCTGGGGACAAATGACAATCTCCCCCAGCCCCAGCTCGGGGATAGGAAAAGTGAGAACATTTGCGGCATAATCCTTACCTCGGTACCTCATATTCAGCTCACGGCTCTTCTTTGGCTGAACCAAAACAATAGAAACATCTCCTAACCTCCGTTCCTTTCTCAACATCTCCTCAGCCGATCTCTTGAGAAAAGCCGTGTTGATTTTCGCCTTTGTAAGATTCCTGATACTTACCATTCCCTTGTCCTCTATGATCTTTTGAAGATAGGTGGAGGGGTTGTTGGCTGAAGTTCCTCTGGGCAAAACTGCCCACAAACCAGTATCCCGTTACCCTCCGACCCTTACTGAATCTATATAATAAGAATCAAGTATTCTCTTAACCAGAATAATCTCAGGAGTGGGGAAGCTTCCGTTGGGCCCTAAAAGCAGAATCTGGAAGCGAAACTCTTCTCCGCTCACGGCATCCGTCTTCTCAATCCGATAGCTCACAAAGGATCCTACGAGGGAAAACGTACCGTTCTTCTCATCCTCCGCGGCCTGTTCTGTGAAGAAGCTCCTCGCCTTCCCTCCGTCTCCAGCTACCCTGGCGTCCAGAAACATCCTCAGGGTTTCTGCGGCGGACTGGCGAGCAAGCTCCTGTTGCTGGGCCGCCACCTGCGCCTCCAACTGGGGAATCCGTTTTTGTTCCAGGCGATTATACTGCCATCCCAAGATTGCTTCTCCCACAAGCAGAAGTGCTATTGAAAGCAAAACCGCCTTTACGGCGTCTTTTTGAAAAAGCTTCTCTCTCATGGTGGATAACTTAGCTAAGCTAAGGAAATAACGACTATGCTAGGAGCTCCTTTACGATTTTACTCACAAGGGCTCCATCGGCCCTGCCCTTGAGACTCCCCATGAGCTGAGTCATGACCTTTCCCATGTCCTGTGGCCCCAAAGCTCCCGAGGCCCCAATTGCTTTTGCAACCTCAGCCCTGATCTCTTCCTCGCTCATCTGTGCTGGAAGATGCGCTTCCAGCACCTTGAGTTCCTCCCTCTCTTTGTCGGCCAACTCCTTTCGCCCTCCTTTCTCAAATGCCGCAGCTGACTCACGCCGCTTCTTTGCCTCAGAGGACACCACAGCCATCACCTCCTCATCTGTCAGCTGGGCTGACGCCTCCAAATCTCTCCCTTCCTTCCCTTGCTTTGAAAGCTCATAGCGCTTCTCTTTCTCTTTTGAAACAAGAGACGAGATGAGCATGCGAAGGACAAGCAGGCGCACTTCGTCCCTGTTCTTCATAGCCTCCCTCGTCTCCTGGCGAATTGTATCCTCAATCCTCATTTACCTTCTCCTGCCTCGGCTCCTCTGGGGAACCTTACCAATCTTCTCTAGCTTCTCAAACTCAGTGCGCTTTTCAATGCGCCTGAGAGCCGCGTGTTTCTTTGTCGCAATCGACTTACTACGATCACGAAAACGAATCGCGCGGGCACGCATCAAAATACCGCTGTTCTTCATGCGCCTTGAGAAGCGGCGGATGAGGGACTGAGTGGTCTCCCTGTCTTGTTTCTTTACTTCAAGCATTTCCCAACAAATGAATATGGAGGTGGTCTACTTCCTGACCCCCCTTCTTCCCGACATTTATTCCTACCTTGTATCCTTCCAGGCCCTGCTCTCTGGCAATCTCCGCCACCTTGAGCATAAGCCTGCCTATAAGATCACTATCACGTCCACCAATATCTTTCAAGGACTCAATGTGGCGCTTTGGAATCACGAGGAGGTGGATTCGCGCTTTAGGATAGATGTCGCGAAAGGCAAGAAAGTCCTCGTCCTCTGTAACGATCTCAGAGGAAACCTTCTTTGTAGCGATGTTGCAGAACAGACAGTCCATCTCAGCGCTTGACGCGTTTTTTCATCTCGCGCACCACGTTGTCCATCTTTACCATCTCTTGCTTACCAGTATCCATCTTACGAATGACAATGGATCCTTCCAGGGCTTCCTTCTGCCCCAGGATCAGGGTGTACTCCACCCCAACTTTGTCGGCCCGGGCAAGCTGTACCTTCAGGGAATCACGGCCCAAGGACTCGGCCACGAGGATGCCAGCTCCCCTGAATTCCTCCAACAGCTTCAGGCTCTTGCGCTTGGGAAGATCCCCGAGCTGAGCCAGGTACACCTTTGGCTCTCTGGCCTTCAACGGAGAACGCCCAGACTCCTTCATGGCCGAAACAATCCTCTCCACTCCGCCAGCTCCTCCGGAGGCCGGGGCTTCCTTCCCTCCCAGGAGCTTGACTAAAGCATCATACCTTCCGCCCCCGACGATGGCTGACTGCCTCAAGGCGTCCGGCGAGTGCTGGTCTGAGTATATTTCAAAGACGGTCTTGGTGTAGTAGTCCAAGCCGCGCACGAGGTGAGGATCTAAGTGGTAGGGAATATCGGCTTCGTCCAAAAACTCCAAGACGGAACGGAAGTGCTTCTTGCACTCATCGCATAGATGATCTACGAACTGAGGCGCCTGCGAGCGCACTCGCTGGCACTTCTCCTCCTTGCAGTCCAGCACCCTCAGAGGATTGACCTTCATCCTCCGTCTGCAGTCAGCGCACAAAGCGTGCTGACGTGACCTAAAGAAGCTGGAGAGGAGCTTCTTGTAGTACGGGCGGCACTTGCTGTCTCCAATACTGTTCACCTCGCAGATGAGATGACGAAAACCGAGGTCTGAAAGAATGCTGTAGAAAATCTGGATGAGTTCAGCGTCAATCGCCGGAGAAGAATCCCCGATGGCTTCCAGGTCAAACTGATGAAACTGACGGTAGCGCCCGGCCTGCGGATGCTCATAGCGGAACAAAGGACCGACGGAAAAGAGCTTGACGGGCTGGGGCAGATTGATCATGCCGTGCTGGATGTAAGAGCGTACGATTCCCGGGGTGAACTCGGGCCTCAGAGCGAGGGAGTCCCCCCCCTTGCTCTTAAAGGAATACATTTGCTTTTCCACGATATCGGTGGAGCTCCCGGTTCCCTTTTCAAAAAGCTCTGAGAGCTCCAGAACCGGGGTCGTAATGCGAGAAAACCCATAGAACTTGGCAACCTGATCCACAACCTCATAGACCCTCTCGTAGTAGGGCTGGTCTTCTGGCAGGATGTCGTGCATCCCGGTCGGAGTTTGAATTCTTGAACTTTTTGCCATTTCAGTATTGTGGAGTTGAGACCGCGGCCACGGCGGTCAAGGGAAGAAGGCGAACAAGTGCGCGCCCAACGATGAAGTCCCGCTGCAAAACGCCCCACGACCGAGAGTCAGACGACGCTCCGCGGTTGTCTCCCAGCACCACATATTCATTGCCTGCGAGCTGGAACTTTTCTGATCCGGTTGTCTCCATTCCTTCGCTCAAATAGTATTCTGAGAGTACCCTCCCTCCCCCTTCAGCGTAGATGACGACCTTGCCATCCGCCACCTCAACCGTTTCTCCAGGGAGCCCGATGACGCGCTTGATGTAGCGCTGAGAAGTATCGTACGGAAAGTGAAAAACAATCACCTCTCCCCTTACAGGATCGCGCCAGCGGTACGACAGCTCATCAACGATAAGGTAATCGCCGTTCTCAAAGTTCGGCTCCATGGAGGCTCCCTGCACCAAAAACGGTTGGAAGACGAAGAGCCGAATGGGAGCGACTATGAGAAGCGCAACTACGACGACTTTTGCAGACTCAAGAAAGAATCTGAGCATGCTTTTCATGCACACAGTATACCAGAAGATTCGCTTTTTGCAACGGTGAAGTTATACTACACGTATGATGCTCGTCATTGGTCTGGGCAATCCGGGAACCGCATACAAACACACGTACCACAACCTTGGGTTTGAGGTACTTGATCTCATGAGAAAACAGCTCGCATTCCCGCCCTTCCGAAACTCAGTAAAGCTCAAGTCCCTCGTATCAAAGAAGGGTGATGTCGTGTTGGCAAAACCCCAAACCTTCATGAATCGATCCGGAGAAGCCGCCTCCCGGCTCGTCAAAACGTACCGCTCTAGCCGCGTTCTCATCGTGCACGACGAGATTGATCTTCCACAGAACAAGATGAGGGTTTCAAAGAACAGCGGCTCTGCCGGGCACAAAGGAGTGGAGTCCGTGATGCAGCATCTCAAGACCGGCGACATTGCAAGAATCCGTATCGGCATCCAGCCAACCGCAGGGAAACCAGCTGACCTGGAGGGATTCGTACTCAAACGATTCAAACAAGAGGAGTTTGAACCAATTCTCAAAGAAGCGGTTGAACTTCTTGAGGGGCAGATAAAAGAAAACGAGGGCTAACCCTCGTCGCAGATTTCGTTGATCACGGAAACAACGTCTGCCGGGCTTGCTCCATCTGCAAAGCGAGCGAACCTCGTGCCGCGGATGATGAGCTGGCCTTGTTTGTCAATCTCGGGACGGACGCCCCATCTGCCCTCAAACCGCTGGAGCGCGGCTTGGACCGCGGAGTACTTTGCAACCATGTCGTATCCTCCCTCCTATTCTGGAAAGAATGTAGCACAGGCCTCTATCTTTGCAAAGCTGGCTCCGCTCTGATATAGAAGGAAGAGCCAGTCATGGCCGAAAGACACAAACGCATATTCATTGCCAGCATCACCCCATATTTTTTAGAAAAGGGAGCGGTTTGGTTTGAAGAGCACAATCAGGAGATAACAAAAGCCCTCTCCACTCAGGCTTTCTTCCAAGACAACCTTCTGGAACTGGAGGCGGGACAATCCCTGAATCTCTCAGAGCTCCTCAGGCGATTGGACGAGTTCGGATACGAAAAAGTACTCAAGGCAGATCGCATGGGAGAGTTCAGTCGACTCGGGGGATCGGTAGAGGTCTTTCCCGTCAACACCAGCAGAGCTATCCGCATTGAGTTTGTCGGCAACTCTATAGACGGCATTGAAGACACGGGGGCTGAAAGCAAAAACGAAGGAGCTGATCGGGCCGCCCTCCAGAAACACCTCAAGTCCCAAAAGCTGTACTCAGGCCTCAAGGGTGCGCGCCCCGGCGACTATCTCGTGCACTTGGACCATGGCATCGGACGCTTTCAAAAAACAGAAGAGATATCGGGCACTGAATACTATCAGCTTGCATATGGGGGAGGAGACAAACTCTTTGTTCCAAAAGGCCTGGAGCGCAAGCTTTCTTTGTATGTGGGCTTCACGGAACCCCGTCTCTCCCGCCTCTCTTCCTCTGCATGGATCCGCACAAAGCGCAGAGTGCGAGAAGAGGTTGAGAAAACGGCAAAGGAACTTTTGGCGGTGTACGCCGAAAAAGAAATCGCACAAAGGCCTCCGTACGCTCCGGCCGATGACATTGAGCGGAAGCTGGAAGAAACCTTCCTCTACGAAGAAACTCCAGACCAGCTCCAGGCGTTAGCTGACATTGACCATGACCTGGACCAAGAAACCCCCATGGACCGCCTCGTGTGCGGAGACGTGGGATTCGGCAAGACGGAGATTGCGCTCAGGGCTGCCGTGCGGAGCGTCAAGTCGGGCTACCAAGCAGCTCTTCTGGCTCCCACCACCATTCTGGCTCACCAGCACTACCTCACCTTTCAAAAGCGCCTGCGCGATCTTCCCGTCACCATAGTCCTTCTCTCGCGCCTTCAAAGCGCAAAGGAGCAAAAGCACGTCCTCGGTGAACTCGCTGAGGGCAGAGCTGACATTGTCATTGGCACCCACCGCCTGCTTTCAAAAGACGTGAGGTTCCGCAACCTCGGCCTGCTCATCATAGATGACGAACAGAGGTTCGGCGTGAAGCAGAAAGAGCGCCTGAGATCCATGAGGGCCTCCCTTGATACCCTCTCCCTCTCGGCCACTCCTATTCCACGGACCCTCTCCATGGCGCTCTCTTCTCTCAAAGACATCTCCCAACTCCAGACACCTCCTGAAGGACGCGTGAGCGTGGAGACAGTCATCAAACCGAGGTCCGAGAAACTTGTCAAGGAAGCCATTTCAGCCGAGCTCAAACGCGGAGGCCAGGTGTATTACCTCCACAATCGAATCGGAACCATCGGCACGACAAAAGAATGGCTGGAAGGCCTCGTGCCGCACGCCAACATGAGGGTGGCGCACGGCAAACTCAAAGAGTCAGAGCTCATCTCCGTCATGGATGACTTCACAAAGGGTGCCTTCAACGTACTCGTCTCAACCACCATCATTGAAAACGGTCTGGACATTCCGCAGGTCAACACCATTATTGTGGAAGACGCCGCGCGCCTTGGCCTTTCTCAGGCCTACCAGATCAAGGGTAGGGTCGGCAGGTCCCACAAAAAGGGCTACGCGTACTTTCTCTACGGGGGAAAGATGAAGGGAAAGGCCAAGCTCCGCCTCAGAGCCCTTCAGGAAGCAGAGGAACTTGGGTCTGGGTACCTGCTCGCCTTGCGCGACATGGAGATTCGGGGAGCCGGCAACATTCTGGGAAAAGAGCAGTC
>JAUYMI010000006.1 GCA_030698665.1 bacterium | reverse complement strand
TCGGCATCTGAGAATGAGTGAGAGTGTGAGGATGAGAAGAGTTCGCGCTCTTCTTATCTCTGAGAAGCTCAAAAAACTGTTCCCCAAAGCTTCCACGGTCCTCAGATATTCTGGTCCGTGGGAGCTTTTGGTCGCGGTCATGCTTTCAGCTCAGTGCACGGACAAAAAGGTAAATGAGGTTACAGAAAAGCTCTTTGCAAAGTACCGCAATCTGTCTGACTACGTGGAGGCGGATCCCCGAGAGTTTGAGCAGGATATCAGGCCAACTGGATTTTACAGGAGCAAGGCCAAACACATACTCAGAGCGGCACGCATGATTCAAGAAAGGTTCGGGGGCAAGGTGCCGTGCGCCATGGAGGAGCTCCTGGAGCTTCCGGGGGTTGCAAGAAAGACGGCGAACATTGTGCTTGGGCTGGCATGCGGCAAGGTTGAGGGGATTCCCGTGGACACACATGTGAGGCGATTCGCTTTGAGATTTGCTCTCACGAAACACACGGATCCCGTGAAGATAGAGAAGGATCTCATGGAACTTTTGCCCAGAGAAGAGTGGCTGAGTATCACCTTTCGCCTTATTGAGTACGGAAGAAGCATCTGCCCTGCTCGGCCCCATGAGTGCTCAGAGCATCCTTTGACCCATCTGTACCCAAAGGCGGCTGAGATTTGGCCTAAAGCCAAGGGTTGAGTATAATAGAGATATGGAGAAGCTCAAACGGGAGGATATCAAGACGCTGTCAGCTCAGCTCCAGGATGGCTGGGAGGTGGCAGAAGAAAGGATTCTTCGGAGGGAATTCAAATTCTCGGACTTTCTTGGGGCTTTGGCATTTGTGAACAAGCTGGGAGGTATGGCTGAGGAGATGAGGCACCATCCCGATCTCCATCTTTCCTATGGCCAGGTGACAGTTGAGTTCACAACGCATGAGGCAGGAGGTCTCACAGAGAAGGACTTTGAGGCGGCAAGCAGGATAGATATGCTATGAAGGTTGTCTTAAAAGACAAGGGAACTCTTGTCGTGAGGTTTGACAGGGGAGAAGAGCTCGTCTCCGCTTTAGAGAGGATTTGCGGCGAGGAGAATATTGATGGAGCATATGTTTCGGGTATCGGTTCAGCTCAGAGAGTTAGGCTTGCCTGGTACGACGTGGATTCAAAAGAGTACCTGGAAAAAGAGATTGCAGAGAAGTTGGAGGTGGTAAATCTTACGGGGAACGTTGCAAGGAAGGGGAATGAGGTCATCGTGCACCTGCATGGCACATTGTCTGACCGCGAGATGAGGCCCGTGGCAGGGCATGTTGCTTCTCTTGAGGTGGCAGCTACCCTGGAGGTGATTGTAATCAAGACGGATGCTTTGTTTAAAGAGCGTTCTGAGAAGATCGGGTTAAATCTTCTGCAATGATGGGTTGTGATTTTCTGTTGGGCAAGATAGAATGCGGACATGGCGTACTATACATACAAGAAGCGTACCTCTCGTCTCTTTGATTCTAGCTCAAAGGCCCCCTATCAGCTGAGTCGTTCTCGGCTGGAGAACTTCATGCGGTGTCCCCGCTGTTTTTATCTTGACCGCCGGCTCGGTATTGACCAGCCCTCAGGGTACCCCTTCACACTCAACTCCGCAGTGGATACCCTGCTCAAGAAAGAGTTTGATATCCATCGGGCAAAGGGTTCAAAGCATCCTCTCATGGAAACGTATGAGGTGGATGCCGTTCCCTTTGAGCACCCCAAGATGAACGAGTGGAGGGATACCTTCAAGGGGGTTCAGTATCTTCACGAGCCAACGAACTTTCTTTTTACGGGAGCGGTGGACGACATCTGGATCAATCCTGCAAAAGAGCTCCACGTTGTTGACTACAAAGCAACCAGCAAGAACGGGGAGGTGAACATAGATGCTGAGTGGCAGGGAGGGTACAAGCGTCAGATGGAGATGTATCAGTGGGTGTTGAGAAGGAATGAGTTTGAGGTGTCAGACACTGCCTACTTTGTGTATGCCAACGGGAGGACGGATACTGAGGCATTTGACGCTCGCCTCGAGTTTGAGGTGAAGGTCATTCCATATACAGGAGATGACTCATGGGTAGAACAGAAGCTTTTTGAGGCGCGGGATTGTTTGGCCTCAGACACTCTTCCTGAGCCAGCCGGTGACTGTGAGTACTGTGAGTATCGGAAGATTGCCCGGGAGGCGGAGTAGCTTACGACAGGTTTCCGTGGTAGCATTCTAATAGAAGGAGGGTGTAATGAGCGGATTTGCGCTCCTGACGGTTTCAGATAAGTCGGGAATAGCCAGCTTTGCCTCCGGTCTCTCGGAGCTCGGCTGGGTCATCTTCGCCACAGAAGGCACCTTTGAAGCCCTGCGGGACATGAGAATTTCCCCTTTGAGGTTGAGGCAAGTTCGCAAACTAGCGGGGAATGTGCCTCCCTTGGAGGGCGGGCGGCTCAAGACGCTCAGTGCCAGGACCATGGCTTCGGTTTTGGCCAACCTTTCCAGCGAGGAAGACAAAGCAGTTCTCAGGCGAGAGCGCATCCCGGCAGTGAACCTCGTGGTCTGCAACTTCTACCCTTTCTCAGACGTTCCTTCCGTGGAACGCATTGATGTTGGGGGTCCCGCTCTCGCTGCAGCCGCAGCGAAGAACTTCGCCAGGGTGACTGTGGTTGTACGGCCGGACGACTACGATGGGGTCCTCTCTGAGATTCGAGCGCAAGGCGAGGTATCCCTTGAACGGCGGATGCATCTGGCCGCGGTCGCTCTCTCAATGGTTGGCAGCTACTACGAACGCGTGGCCCGGGAGGTGAGCCAAGGTAGGCTGTCTGGGGCAACATGAGATCTTCTGCGCGGGGAAGATCTTTTTCTTTTCATTCGCCCCCAGGGTGATTTTCTGATAGAACAGAAGTATGAAACAGGTGAGCTTTAGTCGCGTCATGACCTACGTGAGGTGCCCTGAGCATTACCTTTTTCGCTATGTGCTGGGAATGTCCAACGCTCCTCGAAAGGTTTTCAAACACGGCTTTGCGCTTCATGAGACCATAGAGTACCACTTTGATCAAAAGAAGCAGGATGGGAGGGGAATTAAGCTGGCTGAGGCAAAGGAGTTCTTCGCCCAGGCTTTTGTGAATGCTCTTGAGGACTACGGGACTGAGCTGGATGAGGCGCGTCCCTATTTAACAAGAGAGTATCTCTCAAAAGAGAGGAAGATCAGCGTGAAGGACATGATGGAGACGGGGATGAGGGGTCTTGAGGTGTATTTCAGGCGCCTGAGTCCATACATTACTCCCGATCTGGTAGAGGAACCCTTCAGCTTCAAGGTTCGCCAGGGCCTTGAGATGATAGGTCGCATTGACCTCACGGACACAGAAGACGTGATTCATGAACTCAAGACCACGAGAGTTACTCCCAACAAGCAGGACATCCGCTCTGACGCTCAGCTTGCCATTTACCAGATAGGGTACAAAGAGATTACGGGGCACGCCCCCAAGGGCATCTCAAAAGACTACGTTGTGCTTTCAAAGAACAATTCAAAGATCGTGCGTTTCCGTGTGGTAAGACCATTTATTGACAAGAGGACCGTGGTGAGGAACGTATCTGCAATCATGGATGCCGCGGATAAGAACATCTTTTACTGCATGCATCCTGCCGAGTCCTGGATCTGTTCAAAGGAGTGGTGCTCCTTTTATAAATTCCACCAGGAGCTCAAGAAGACGGGCCTCAGTGCCTTTATGGAAAAGTACCGAGAGAAGAAAAGAAGGAAGCTGCGACGTTGATTCGGCGGTTTCTTTCAGGTATACTCTCTATGAAATGAAGTATCACGTCATAGCTCTGGGCGGTTCCATCGTGGTGCCGCACTTGTCAGACAACGGGGGGATCAACTCCTCTTTTTTGCGGCAGCTCAGGAAGTTTTTGAAGAACGAAATGGAGAAGGGTTCCCGCTTCATTCTCGTGATTGGGGGAGGGAAGACCTGCCGGGTGTATCAAAAGGCGGCCCGCGAGATTGTCCGTGTTTCCAATGAAGATTTAGATTGGCTCGGCATTCACGCAATCCGGCTCAACGCGCATCTTCTGCGCACCGTGTTCAAGAAGGAGGCGTATCCCGTGGTGCTGGATCACGATCCCAGCTTGAGAGAGGTGGCAAAGCTCAAGGCCTCTCGCAAGCGTCTTCTTGTGGAGTCGGCCTGGAGACCTGGGTACTCAACTGACTACGTGGCAATGAAGACGGCCCAGAAGTTCGGGGCAAAAGAGGTCATCGTCGCAGGTGACACGCCGTATGTGTACGATAAAGACCCAAAGAAGTTTCCATCAGCTCGGCCCGTGAGGGAAATAACCTGGGCTGAGTACCAGAAGCTCATTCCTGGCACGTGGATTCCGGGTCTTTCTTCTCCGGTTGATCCGGTTGCCTCTCAGGTTGCCAGAAGGGCGGGAATCACGGCCAAGGTACTCAAGGGGAGCAATCTTGCGAGTCTTGCCTCAGCCATTCAGGGCAAGCCCTTTGAGGGAAGCGTTATCTCCTGAGTCATTGCGGAGTTATTGACATGTATACTTGACTAGTATACAATGTATATATGAAGTATCTTGATTGGGATGCAGAGAAGAATGAATTGCTTATTCAGGAACGCGGTATAAATTTTGAAGAAGTACTTGTGGCGATAGAGGGTGGATACCTGCTGGACATTGTGGAGCATCCCAACAAAACGAAATATCCAGATCAAAAAATCTTCATCGTTCAAATAGAAGAATACGTGTATCTCGTTCCGTTTGTGGAAGACGAAGAGAAGATATTTCTCAAAACAATCATTCCTAGCCGCAAAGCAACTAAAAAATATATAAACAAAAATAAACGATGAGCAACATTAAGATGAACAAAGAAGAAAAGGAGATTCTTGAAGCGTTTGAGTTAGACAAGCTCAAGCGCGTTAAAGGCGTTGAAAAAGAGAAGATACGCTACCAGCAGTATGCGAGACAGACATTGAGAAAATCGCGCAATATTAACATTCGCCTTTCAGAACGAGACCTGCAGAAGATCAGGGCACTAGCGGCAGAGAAAGGTTTGCCATACCAAACCTTTATTAGTTCCCTTCTGCATCAGGCTTCCGGCAGAAAAGTAAAGGAAACTGCGTTTTAGGAGAGTGAATTGTTCCCAAGGAATCGCCAAACGGGCGATTTTTTGGTAGAGTTGAAAGATGGCGTTATCGGTCGGAATCGTCGGCCTCCCGAACGTGGGCAAGTCCACCTTGTTTGCGGCCTTAACGCGAAAGAAGGTTGATATTGCAAACTACCCTTTTTGTACCATTGAGCCCAACATTGGCATTGTGAAGGTGCCAGACGAGCGTCTGGACAGGATGGCCGCTTTGTTCTCCTCAAAAAAGGTGATTCCCACGGTCATTGAGTTTGTGGATATCGCAGGGCTGGTCAAAGGAGCAAGCCAGGGAGAGGGCTTGGGAAATCAGTTCCTTTCTCATATTCGCGAGGTGGATGCCATAGCTGAGGTCGTGAGGTCCTTTGAGGATTCTGAGATCTCGCACGTTGAGAGTACGGTGGATCCTTTGCGCGATATTGATACGGTAGAGACAGAGCTTGCCCTCAAGGATTTAGAGACCGTGCAAAAGCGCTTGTTCAGCATTGAAAAAGAGGTACGGGCGAAGGTTAAGGGGGCTGAAGAAAAGCAGACGGTGCTTCAGGAACTTCAGTCGCGCCTGGCTTTGGGCCAATGGGCACGCCAGTATTTTAAAGAGCACAAAGAAGCGGGAGAGATTCTTTCCGAGCTGCATTTGCTCACGGCAAAGCCTCTGTTGTACGTTGTGAACTCAGAAAACGGGAAGGTGCCCCTTACTCTCAAAGAGAGAGCAGAGAAGATGGGAGCTAAGATCGTGGTACTCAACATTAAAGAGGAGGCAGAGTCAGCTGGGCTGACCCCTCAGGAGGCCTCAGACCTCGGGATCTCCCAGAAGCTTCCAGGGCTCATCCACGAGGCATACAGCGCGTTGGATCTCATCACTTTTTTCACGACGGGGCCTGACGAAACGCGGGCGTGGACCGTGAAGAGAGGAGCTACGGCTCCTGTTGCTGGAGGCGTTATTCACTCTGACTTTGCAGAGAAGTTCATCCGCGCGGCCGTGATCTCAACAGAGGACCTCCTGGAGGCAGGGGGCCTCCAAGAGGCCGTGGCAACTGGCAAGGTGAGGACCGAAGGAAAGGAATATGTTGTGGCTGACGGGGACGTCATTGAAATCAGGCACTCGTGAGGGTTAGCGTACGCGTAACCGTATAGATAGAACACGCATATTCCTTGGTTTAGCCAAGTTATCCACATCGTTTAGCTGCAATGAGATCCATTGGATTTGCCATCCTTCTGGCCATACTTCTTCTTTTTCCCATGCGCACTCATTATCTCATGACAGCCGTAATCAATGGGACACCTCTGAAGCTGGAGGTTGTTTCCGGCAGAGCCGAGAAGATAAGAGGGTTGTCTGGCAGGGAGTTCCTGGGAGAGAATCAGGGAATGCTGTTCGTGTATGAGAAGGAAACTCAGCCTTCCTTTTGGATGAAGGATATGGGGTTTTCCCTAGACATCATATGGATTTCCTCTGAAAAGAAGGTAGTGGGAGTGGAGGTGGAGGTTTCCCCGGCAACGTATCCTGCAAAATTCACTCCGGACACTTTTGTCCAATGGGTCCTTGAGGTCAATGCTGGGTGGGCTGAGAAGCACGGGGTCAGTGCCGGAGACGCAGTTGAGTTCTAATACACGTACTGGTTGACCAAGAGCCCCTGCTTGTCCAGGAGTTTTATGGTGTCGTGGCTGGATCCCCCGAAGGTGCGGGGCTCGTATACGTGCCACTCTGACTTGTCAAAGCCGGACTCGTTTGAGTGGAGGGCGTAGCAGGCGTCGTAGGTGTAGCGGTTGCGAATGAAGTTGATACACTCAGAGTCCGAGGCGATCTCGGGGAACTGGGTATAATCAGCCACCTTGCAGGAAGATGTGCTCACTCCGCTTCCCAGAATGAAGTCCTGGCACTCGGATCTCAGGTACTGGACGTCTCCGAGCTTTGGGTTGTCCGGGCAGGAACTCGAGATCGAGATGGGGAAGGTGTAGAAGGGTTTGAGGTAGCCAAAACAGAGGTTCGGTCTAAAGTTGATTCCCTGTCCAAAGGGACCCGCAACTCCAGAGATGATTACCTGGTTGGAGGGCCTGAGAATGATGTTTCTCAGAGTCATGTTCTGGGTCGGGTGCAGGCGTTCAATACCTTGTCCGATCGGAAACGATCCTCCTTTGCTCGTTAAGGTCCAGCCCGTAATATCAAGGGTTTCTCCAGAGGAGAGGCTGGTCGTGAGGCGGAGGGAGAAGGGCTGGCTTTTGACGCTCAAGCTGGAGAGCTTCACCTTGCCGTAGTATGGGGAGAGGTTTGTGTGGAATGTGCGGGCTGCCGGTGTCTGGTCAACATAGCCCTGGAGCTTTGAGCGCACAAGAAAAGTGTACTCTCCCGGGCCTCCCGGGATGGTAACGGTGCGGCTGGTGGAGCTTGTTTCCTTCCAGTCGTCTTCCAGTCCCTCAACCTTGGTTTCAAAGCGAAGGGAGCCCGATTGCTCGGGCGCAACCGAGCCCGTGAATGTGAAAGAAACCTTGTCTTCTGATATCACGGCTCCCTCATCTGGCCCCTCAACGATATTTGTGTTCAGGGAAAAGGGGGCCGGAGCCTGCTGGACCTCGGAGGGAGCTGGTGATGATGACTGGGAGGTCGGGGTCGTGGTGCTCTGGGACGTGGGCAGGCTCAAGCTTGGGAGAGATATCCCGCCGACGTTCAGGCCCACGATGACGGCCACCACAAGGGCGATGATGAGCAGGAAGTGCATATGAGAATATTGTACGGGTTCTTCACAAAAAGCGCAATTTGTCTTTTCTCTCCACTCTGCTACGATTGGGCCATGAAGGTTCACGCGATCAAGACGCACAGAATTACGCAAGAAGACAAAGATATTCTTGGCGTTATTGATGCGTATGTAAAACAAATGTCGGAAAGCTCCATATTGGCCGTCACCTCAAAGATTGTTTCTTTGTGCGAGGGCAGAACACTCCCCTCACAAGAGAGTAAAAAGGACAGCATTATTATACAAGAAGCGGAGTGGTATCTCCCGCGCTCTTCTTCTAAATACAACGTG
This sequence comes from bacterium, assembly GCA_030698665.1. Lineage (GTDB taxonomy): Bacteria > Patescibacteriota > Minisyncoccia > Minisyncoccales > UBA10102 > JAUYMI01. The sequence goes on along the minus strand of JAUYMI010000006.1, from coordinate 5,492 downwards.
ATGCTCACCATAAAAAACGGCGTAATGAATTTTTCTTCTGGAGTAGATGAATCAAACTCCGGAGGGGTGTTTGTGCTTTGGCCCAAAGATTCGCAACAGTCGGCCAATATCATACGAAAGCATCTCGTAGCCAAGCACAAGAGAAAAAATATAGGAGTTATTATTACCGATACGGCTTCCGTACCCTTGCGATGGGGCCAGAGAGGCGTGTTTGTGTTGGCCCACTCGGGCTTCTCTGCTTTGAATAGCTACATTGGAAAGCCGGATATTTTTGGCAGGATATTTAAGATGACTTCTGCCGCGGTGGCAGACGCATTGGGCACAGCTGCCGTGCTGGTTATGGGTGAGGGGGCTGAGCAGACACCCTTAGCCGTTATTGAAGATATACCGTTTGTTAGGTTTCAAGAAAGAAGTCCTACGAAGAGAGAATTGCAGGAGCTCCGCATGCCCCTAGAAGATGATTTGTACGCTCCTTTGATTAGGGCGGTGCAATGGAGAAAGGGTGGTTCTGCTTAAATCTCGTTTAGTTATGAAGGGTGGAGAAAAAAGAAGGGTGGTGGTATTCGGTATTTTTGACGAGGTGCACGAGGGGCATCGTTTTCTCTTTGAGCAGGCCAAACAGCATGGCGACGAACTTATTGCTATTGTCGGAAGGGACAGCTTCGTGCGTGAGTTTAAACATAAGGAGCCTAAGCACTCAGAGCAGGAGAGAGTGAAGATGGTGCGGGAGGAGCCCTTGATTGATCAGGTGGTTCTCTCAGATGAGATGCCTTCCACCTACGGCGTGCTGGAAGAGATAGACCCTGACGTTATCTGTCTGGGGTATGATCAGGACGCGCTGGAGAAGGATGTGAGAGAATGGATGAGGAGACGCGGGGTATCCATTCCCCTGCATCGTGCCCGGAAGCTCTCTCCTTAATCTGGGATTTTCCACACCTTTACAAATCCGCCTTTCTGCCCTATAATACTTATCTGTGGCTGAAGCCGCAGACAGGAAAAACAATGGGAGAAGGCATACACATCAGTTTTCAGGCAGAAGTATTGGGAAGCATCTTTGGCATCCCAGTTTCCAACAGCTTGATCCTGGCCCTGATTACCGGAGCCGTGCTCGTAGGGTCAGGGCTTTTTGCCGTTAGGGCGCTTTCCCTTGTCCCCCCTCGGATTCAGAGCGTGGCTGAAATGATCATTGAGGGTCTGCTGGGGCTCATGGATCAGATCCTGGGAAACCGCGAGCAGGCTCTCAAGTTCTTCCCTTTGGTGGCGTCCATCTTTCTCTTCATTCTTTTTAACAACTGGCTGGGACTTTTGCCGGGCATCGGATCCTTCGGCTTTACTGAGGGAGAGGTGGGGCATGAGGTTTTTGTCCCGTTCTTTCGTTCGGCCAACTCTGACCTCAATACGACCCTGGCCCTGGCCCTAATCTCAGTGGGCGCCACCCAGCTCTTTGGTATAGCCCACCTTGGGTTCTTCAAGCACGTTTCCAGGTTCATTAACTTTAAGAACCCCATCACCTTCTTTGTCGGCATTCTGGAGATCATTGGTGAGTTTGCCAAGGTGGTCTCTTTCTCCTTCCGGCTCTTTGGCAACATCTTTGCAGGGGAGGTCCTTTTGATTATCATAATGACGTTGGTTCCGGTGTTGGTTCCCTTCCCGTTCCTTTTCTTGGAGCTCTTTGTCGGATTCATCCAGGCCTTGGTATTTGCGGTGCTGACCCTGATTTTCTTGAAAGTGGCGACTGAGACGGCAGAACACTAAAGGTCAAGAGAAGATAAGCGTAACTCATATACATACCCATGGAAACTGAAGCAATTCAATCGTTAGCTGCAGCCATCGCCATTGCGGTGGGAGCCATTGCCCCGGCCTTGGCTATTGGCATGATGGCGGCAAAAGCCATGGAAGCAATCGGGAGGAATCCCGAAGCCGCTTCCAAGATTCAGACGGCCATGATCCTGGCAATCGCCTTTGCTGAAGCTATCGCGATCTACGCCTTGGTCGTCGCCCTTATCATCAAGTTTGCGTAACTCTTGTGAGTGATCTTTTCCACAACTTAGGAATCAACTGGAAGCTTCTGGCGGCTCAGGCCTTCAACTTCGCTCTCGTGCTGTTTGTCCTGCACCGCTTTGTCTTTCGCAAGCTCCTGGTGTTTCTTGAAGAGCGCAAAGAGAAGATCAGGCGGGGGGTGGAGCTGACCGCAAAAGCGGAGCACGAGATGGAGCGGGTGGCAGGAGCCAGGAAACGCGGCTTGGAGCTGGCCCGTCAGGAGGCCTCTCAGCTGATGGCTGAGGTTAAAGAGCAGGCAGGTGTAAGGGGAGCTGAGATTGAGGGAGAGGCAAAGAGAAAGGCGCAAGAGCACCTCAAGAAGGCTCACGAGATGGCCGAGCAAGAAAAGAGAGGGGTCGTTGGTGAGGCAATGAAGGACATGAGTCGCCTGGTCCAGCTCGCGACAGAGAAGGTTCTGGCAAAGAAGCTAAGCTCGGAAGATTCAGAGCGTATGCTCCAAGAGGTGCTAGAGGAGGCCAAGAAAGAATACGCGTCATGAGCAGGGCGAGAACATACGCTTTGGCCCTCTCTTCATCCCTCAAAGACGGAAAGGAGACAGAGGTAAGGATTGCGAGATTCCGCCAGATTGTGAAAAAGAGAGGGGACACCCGGCTTCTCGGCTCCATTCTGAGAGAGCTGGAGGTGGAGGCGGAGCTTGAGAAGGGAAAGAAGGCCGTGCTCGTGACCTCCAGCAAGCTGTCCTCCAAACTGAGAAAGGAGATAGATGAGCTTTTCACCAATCTTGGCTGGGCGTTGAGAGAAGAGGTTCGAGCCGAGGTTATCGGAGGAGCCGCCCTGTTTTTGCAAGATAGCGTGCTCATTGACGGCACGGCGAAAAAGAGACTGCAGGAGATATTTCAATGAAGACAGATCACATATTTGAAGAATTAAAGCGGCAGATTGAGGGCTCCGATTTTAAGGTGAAGGGAGAGGAGGTGGGCCGCGTGGTCTCCGTGGGAGACGGAGTGGTGACCATAGAGGGTCTTCCCAATGTCCTGTCCTCAGAGCGTGTGCTTATCTCTTCATGGCCGGAAACAAAGGAGAAGGGTTCGGTTCCCGCCCTTGTCTTGAGCCTGGAGGAGTACGGCGTTGGAGCCATTCTCCTGGGCGGGGAAGAGATGGTGAAGGAAGGGGATATTGTAAGAAGGACAGAGCAGGTCCTCTCAGTTCCCGTGGGGGAGAAGCTTTTAGGGCGCGTCGTGAATCCTCTGGGGGAGCCTTTGGACGGCAAGGGACCCATTGGGGCAAAAGAGTTTCTTCCCATTGAACGCCCGGCTCCCTCGGTCATTGACCGTTCTTCCGTGGACACTTCGCTTGCTACGGGCATTAAGGTCATTGACGCTGCTATTCCCATTGGGAGGGGCCAGCGGGAGCTTATCATTGGAGACAGGCAGATTGGAAAGTCAGCCCTTCTGGAAGACACGATGTTAGCTCAGTTGAAAGAGCCCGAGGAAACGAGGCCCATATGCGTGTACGTTGCCATAGGGCAGAAGTACTCCAAGGTTGCCCAGCTCGTTTCAAACCTGGAGGAGCGGGGAGCCATGAAGTACTCCATTATCGTGGTTGCAGGGGCCTCAGACCCCGCCTCCCTCTGGTACATAGCGCCGTACGCAGGAAGCTCCATGGGAGAGTACTTCCGCGACAAGGGGAAGGATGCTCTCGTCATGTATGACGACCTCTCAAAGCACGCCTGGGCGTGGCGCCAGCTGTCGTTGCTCTTGAGGCGTCCTCCGGGAAGGGAGGCGTACCCAGGAGATATCTTCTATCTCCACTCCCGGTTGCTGGAAAGGGCGGCCAAGCTCTCAAAAGAGAAAGGAGGGGGTTCTCTCACGGCTCTTCCTATTGTTGAGACCCAGTTGGGAGATGTGTCAGCGTACATTCCCACAAACGTTATCTCCATCACGGACGGCCAGATATACTTGGAACCGGGACTGTTCTTTAAGGGACAGAGGCCGGCTGTGAACATTGGGCTTTCTGTTTCTCGTGTTGGGTCCTCAGCCCAGACAAAAGCGATGAAGAAGGTCGCTTCCCAGCTCAAGCTGGAGCTGGCTCAGTATGGGGAGTTGGCGGCCTTCGCCCAGTTCGCCCAGGATTTGGACGAGGGAACAAGAAAGCGTATCCAGCGGGGAGAACGTTTGACCGAACTCCTAAAACAGCCCCAGTATCTCTCTTTTCCCTTTGAGGAACAGGTGTGTAGTTTGTATGCCGGTATATCGGGATCCATGGATGATGTTGAAAAAGAACGTGTCCTGGAGTTTGAACAGCAGCTGTTGGCGTACCTGAGAGACAGGAAGGACGAGATTCTTTCTGGCATTAGGGAGTCAGGGGAGTTTTCAGACGAGACAAAGAGCCTTTTGGATGAAGCGATAGGAGAGGTGAAAAAGTCATTCTCATGAGGTCAAGAAAACAGCTGAAAAACAAGCTTCAGGCGACCCTGGGTATCCGTCAGATAACGAGAGCCATGGAGATGGTCGCGGCCACCAAGATGAGGAGGGCGGAGGAGACAGCTCTCGCCTCCCGCCCGTACGCCAAAAAAGCGCTTGCTCTTTTGCGCAATCTTCTCTCAACTGTCCAGAAAGAAGACCTTGTCTCCCACTCCCACTACTTCAAGCGCTCCATAGACGGCCCTGTCTGCCTCGTTGTGGTGACTTCAGATCGGGGTTTGGCGGGATCATTCAACGCTAACGTTCTGAGGCAGGCTGAGAGTTTTCTTGCGCAGCATCCGTCATCTGACGTGGTCGCTGTGGGAAAGAAGGCGCAGGATTTCTTTAAAGTTAGGGGGGCTGCAGCTTCCTTTGCTGATTTTTCGGATATTGCCACGCTCCCTGAGATAGCTCCTTTGGCTGACTGGCTCTTGTCGCGCTATGAGAATCACACGTATGACAGCATTGTGTTCTGCTCAACCAACTTTGTCTCGGCGTTGTCTCAGAAGGTGGAGCACACGGATGTTCTGCCCCTGACCGTAGAAGGGCTTTTGAGCATCATTGAGAGAATCGTGCCAAAGACGGGCAGGTACTCAGGGCTTCAGAACGGGGAGGAGAAAGAGACGCCCTTTGCGCTCTTTGAGCCCTCGGCCACAGAAGTGTTTGAGGCCATTGTGCCAGAGCTCGTGAGGGTTGAGATTCTGCATCTCATGTTTGAGTCAGCGGCTTCAGAGCACGCTTCTCGCATGGTGGCTATGAAGGCGGCGACCGAGTCAGCAGATGACATCATCTCAGAGCTCGGACTTGAGCTGAACAAGGCGCGGCAGGCCGGCATCACCCAGGAATTGGCAGAAATATCAACAGCAAAAGAAGCATTAAGCCATGAATCAAGGGAAGGTCGTACAAATATAAGGTCCCGTCGTGGACGCAGAGTTTGAAGAGAAGCTCCCGAACCTCAGGTCCGCTCTTGAGCTTAATCTCAAGGGAAAGCGCCTGGTGCTGGAAACAGCTTCCCACCTTGGAGGAAAC
>JAUYMI010000017.1 GCA_030698665.1 bacterium | reverse complement strand
TGCAGAAAAGGAGTTGAGATTCGGCCTTCTCTGTTCGGAGGCGGGCAGGAGGGAGGCGTGAGATCCGGGACCGAGAACGTGCCTGCCATTGTTGGTTTTGCTCGGGCAGCGGAGCTGATTGCAGACCCCAAGGTTTCTATTCAGACAATTCCCATGCGGCACATGAGAGACCGGATTCTCAAGGAGGTCCCTTGCAGGATACCGGGGGCTCACGTGACGGGATCCATGTCCCACCGGCTCCCCAACTCAGCGAGCTTTTGGTTTGAGGGGGTAAATGGCAAGACCCTCGCCATCGCTTTGGACCTCAGGGGATTCTGCGTTTCCGCGGGATCTGCCTGCTCTGAGCGCTCTTCTAACCCTTCCCATGTCCTGCTCGCCCTTGGCCTCAAGCCAGAGGAGGCCCTGGGCTCCTTGCGCGTTAGCCTGGGGAGGCAGACGAGGAAGCTCGAGATAGAGAAGTTCCTTTCCGAGCTTCAGCGGACGGTTGAGCAGCTGAGAAAAAAGAGGGTATAATTGATACGTATGTCGTTGTACGAACTTCCGAAATTTGAATACCATTCCCCGAAGCTTCTTTTTAGAACATGGGGAATATATGTGAGGCGTTTGTTGCTTGGACCCGTGTTTGTCGCTTTGTTAGCGGGAGGCGCGGCGGGAGTGGGAGCTTCTTGGTACTACCTCAGCTTTTACGCTCTGGAGCCGGGCATTAGAGAAACAAAAGTTATTGAGAACACCTATACTCCCCAGACAACCGAAGAGGAAAAGATCATTGGTCTCGTGGAGCGAGTATCTCCCTCCGTCGTGAGCATCGTTGAAACAAAAGAGGTTCCGGTCATCGGCCAGCGCGTCGTGGGACCCTTCATCATCTCAGAACAGCAGGGGACGGAGAAGCGCGAAGTGGCGTCCGGATCAGGTTTTCTCGTTTCAGAGGATGGATTCGTCGTTACGAACCGCCATGTTGTTTTAGACGAGAAAGCTGAGTACGCGGTTTTTACAAACACTGGCAAACGCTTTCAAGCTACGGTTCTCGCCCGGGATCTAATCCAAGATCTGGCGATTTTGAAGATTGAGCCTGAACAGCGACTCAGCGACAGCGGATCTGAAGCGGTTCCCTTTCCCACCGTACAACTCGGAAACTCGGATCATCTTAGGGCTGGTCAGAGGGTCGTAGCTATCGGGAACGCCTTGGGAGAGTTCCGGAACACGGTTTCTTCGGGCGTAATCTCGGGTCTTGGGCGTACGATTACGGCTTCAGGCCCCGGTGGAGGATTCGTGGAAACCATTGAGGACGTGATTCAGACGGACGCCGCCATCAACAAGGGAAACTCCGGGGGCCCCCTACTGAACTTGGCAGGAGAAGTGATCGGGGTCAACACGGCCACCGTGCTGGATGCTCAGAGCATTGGATTTTCCATACCAGTGAATCGTGTGAAGCGGGACATTGAGCAGGTGAGAAGCACGGGGGAGATTTCGTACGCTTTCCTCGGAGTGAGGTACACGACAATCACAGAGGCCGTGAAGCGGGACCGCAACCTCTCAGTTGACTACGGAGTTCTCTTGGACGCGGGAAGCGCGGGAGGGAATGCCGTGGTGCCGGGCTCCCCGGCTGAGAAGGCGGGTCTGAAGTCAGGTGATATCATTCTGGAGGTCAACTCAGAGCGCGTGACCAAAGGCAATTCGCTTTCTTCCGTTATACAAAAGTACGAGCCCGGGGACTCGGTTGTGCTCAAGGCGCTCAGGGATGGGTCAGAGCGCTTGTTCACCGCAATCCTGGAGAAGAGACCGGAGTAGTTCTGGCACTTTAAGTCGTTGACTGCTAATATGGAGCGTGCTACGCTCAAGCCATGAACGGAGGTAACTTCACCAACAAAGCCCAGGAGGCAATCCTGCAGGCTCAAAATCTGGCCCAGGAGAAAAACCAGCAGCAGGTGGACACGCTTCACCTGCTCTCAGCTCTTCTTTTCCAGCAGGGCAGTGTTGTGCAGACGGTGCTGGCGAAGCTGAACTGCGATGTTGAGGGGCTCAGGCGCAAAGTGAATATTCAGATGGACCGCATCCCGGCAGCAGGTTCCGTGCATCCCTTCGGTCAGTTCTATCTCACGCAAGACATGGCAAAGACCCTGGAGCGCGCGAGGGCTGAGGCCGGCAAAATGGGAGACGAGTATATCTCCGTGGAGCATCTGTTTTTGGCACTTTTAGACACGGAATCCAAGGCAAAAGAACTCTTGGACGCAACATCGCTGATCCAGGGCGGGGACTCGGCGACCTTGGAGTTTGGAAAACTGGAGTATGACACGGCGCTCAAGATTTTAGCTGACGTCCGCGGCGGCACTCGCATCACAGATCCGACTCCCGAGTCAAAGTATCAGGTGGTAGAAAAGTACGCGCGGAACCTCACGCGGTTGGCCCAGCAGGGCAAGTTGGATCCGGTCATTGGCAGAGAGAATGAGATTCGGAGGTTGATGCAGGTTCTTTCCCGCCGTACCAAGAACAACCCGGTGCTCATTGGGGAGGCCGGAGTCGGGAAGACCGCGGTGGTGGAGGGCCTGGCTCAGAAGATCGTGAAGGGAGATGTGCCAGAGAGCCTAAAAGACAAAGAGATTATCGCCCTGGACCTTGGCTCCCTGGTGGCCGGTACCAAGTACCGGGGAGAGTTTGAAGAGCGTATCAAGGCGCTTTTAAAAGAGCTCTCGCGAGCGGGAGGCAAATACCTCTTGTTTATTGATGAACTGCACACGTTGGTGGGGGCTGGAGCGGCCGAGGGAGCGATTGACGCTTCCAACCTCCTCAAGCCCGCCTTGGCGCGCGGCGAACTTCGGGCGATCGGGGCTACAACGCTCAAAGAGTATCAAAAGTACATGGAGAAAGATCCGGCTCTGGAGCGGAGGTTCCAGCCCATCTTGGTGGTTGAGCCAACCATTGAGGACGCCGTCATGATTCTCCGGGGGATCAAGGAGAAGTATGAGCTTCACCACGGGGTGAAGATACGGGATGCGGCACTGGTGGCTGCGGTTAATCTGGCGGCCCGCTATATTGCAGACCGCTTTCTGCCAGACAAGGCCATTGACTTAATGGATGAGGCCATGAGCTCCCTGAGATTGGACATGGAGTCTGAGCCCAGCGACCTGGAATACCTCAAGAAAGAAATTCAGAAGCTTGAGATTGAACGCGAGGCGGTGAAGTCAGAAGAGGTGGACGAGAAGAAGCAGAAGATCATCGCTCGCTCTCTGGCCGATCTGCAGGAAAAGGCGCAGGCCCTTGAGGCAAAGTGGAAGTCAGAGAAGGAGGTGATCTCAAAGATTCACGAGCTCAAGGAAAGTATTGAAAAAGCAAAGTTTCAGGTGGAGCGGGAGCAGGCCTCGGGCAACCTCCAGAAGGTGGCTGAGTTAAAGTATGCGACGATCCCTGATTTCATAAAGGAGTTGAGGGCGCAGGAACGCAGGTTAGCCAGGTTCCAAAAAGACCATCCCGTACTCAAGGAAGAGGTGACGGAAGAGGACGTGGCTCGCGTGGTGGCTCGGTGGACAGGTATTCCGGCCATGCGCCTTTTGGAGGAAGAGGCAAAGAAGTTGGGCAAGATGGAGACAGCCCTTTCAAGGAGGGTGATCGGGCAGGAACATGCCATTGGGGCAATTTCAAACGCGATTCGGAGGAGCAGGGCTGGGATATCAGAGGAGAATCGTCCTCTGGGCTCCTTCCTGTTCCTGGGCCCGACGGGAGTGGGCAAGACCGAAACCGCAAAGGCCTTGGCCGAATTCTTGTTCAATGACGAAAACGCCCTCGTGCGATTGGACATGTCAGAGTACATGGAGCGGCACACGGTTTCAAAGATGATCGGTTCTCCTCCGGGATACGTTGGCTATGAGGAAGGAGGCCAGCTCACCGAGAAGGTGAGGCGGAGGCCCTACAGCGTCATCCTGTTGGATGAGGTTGAGAAGGCGCACCCCGAGGTCTTCAATATGTTGCTACAGATTCTGGAAGACGGGCGGCTTACGGACGCCAAAGGAAGAACCGCCTCGTTCAAGAACACCATTATCATCATGACCTCAAACATCGGATCCCAGTACATAGCCCAGATGGCGCCCCTCGGGTTCATGGGAGGTGAGGCAAAGGAGCAAGAGAGCGTGCGCGACAAGGTGATGGAGGCCGTGCGCGAGCAATTCCGTCCGGAGTTCGTGAACCGAATTGACGAGATCATCATCTTTGAGTATCTGGGCAAAAAGGAGATCAAGCAGATTGTGGAGCTGGAGCTCTCCAAGGTTGCGGGTCGTCTGATGCGTTCGGGCAACATCGCCATTGAGGCCTCAGAGCAGGCAAAGGCCCTGCTGGCTGAGCGGGGTTTTGATCCGAATCTCGGAGCCAGGCCGCTTCGCCGTGTCATTCAAAAGTCAGTGCTGGACCCCTTGGCGCTCAAGATCGTTTCAGGAGAGGTTGATCCCGGCAGCAGGGTTCAGCTTGCAGTGGAGAACAAGGAGATTGCCTTTGAGATCTCAGCTCCCATGAAGATACAGCGGGGGCGTAGACTTGCTAAAGCAGAGGCGAGATGATCCTTTCTCGTTTCTTTGCCGCTCTTTTCGTCTTTTTCCTCGGCGCCCTGGGGGGCATGTGGGCTCAGGCCTCTCTGCTCCCGTACCTGGCCTCTCAACCCTCCTTGGCGAACCTCCAGTTCATCAAGGACTGGAACGCGAGGACCATTGTCAGGAACGAGGTGAGCCAGATTCTAGTTGGGCAGGACGAGGGGATTTCCCGTCAGATTGAACAAGCCAGGAGCGTTGCCGTTGCGGTTCAGGCGGCGGGGAGAACTGGGACCGGATTTGTTGCTACCTCAGACGGTCTGATTCTCACCTGGGCGAGCTTTGTCCCACAGGGCTTTGTTGCAAGTGCGCAGTTTGTCGGGGAAGAAGCTCCTGTTCCGGCTCAGGTCATCAAGCGAGATTTTCAAAACAATTTGGCTCTCTTGAAGGTTGACCGTTCAAATCTCAGGACAATCGGGTTTGGAGAGGAAGGGAGCGTTAAGATGGGAGCCCCGGTGTTTCTTGTCTCGGCCGTGAGTGAAGACGGAGTCGCGTACTCTGTGAACCGAGGCGCGGTTTCTTCGCTGGCTGAGAACGTGATACGCACCACAATGGAGGAGCGTTCTCTCATTGAGGGAGCTCCGCTCTTTGATCTTGACGGCCGCATCATCGGTCTCTCCTATCTCACTCAGCAAGGGAGGGTGAGCGCGGTTTCCTCCGGCGTTCTCCGTGAGTTTTTGGGACTGTAGTGTTTGGGACGAGAGGAATCAGGGTTGTGCGACGTTGTATCTATAAACCAAAAACCAGCCTAGCTAGCTGGTCGTTGGTTTAAGATTGAAGAGAAAGTGACTGTGACTTGAACTTTTCCTCTTCACGACGTTGTTCCTCCCCGGCATCCCTAATGGACTCTTCTAGGATTTTCCTCCGTTGCTCTGGAAACTTAGATGTTATCAAAACCGAGAAAGCGCTTGGCCTCTTCCTAGTAAAGATTGAGAGTATTTTCATCAAATTTTCCTTATTATTATATTAGATGAGTATCTTTTTTAGCTCTCCTTCAGAATACTCTACCCTGGCTAACATGTCAATATCTTCTGGTTTGACAATATCGTAGACTGTGTAGTCTTCCTTTCGATAGTTATGGGTAACTGCATTCAACTTCATTGACGCACCAAACTCCTCCTTTAGTCTTTTTACGTTCGCTTTGGCGCCTAGAAATCCTTCGATAAAGGCATGTTGTGATATCCGTCTACCTTCTCCTTGTTCTCTAAGTTGAGTGAAGTTCCATGCCGTAATAGGGTCTTGATAAACATACACCACCAGTACGGCGAGTTTGTTTCCAACGCAGTTAGATATATTTCTTCGTGCGATTTTGTAGTTTGCAAGAGTGCCATCCAATACGAAGTTTTTTGAGTGCTTAAGAGCATAGTAGAAGAGGTGGTCAACTCCTATGGATGTGGCCTCTTGGAAAAGAAAGGCATTGGTTCCGTCGTACTGAGGGAGCATATCTCTGATTGCATCAGCGTCAATGTGAACAGCTTTCTCTTTGTGTCCCATTTCTATGATCCTTATGATGGACTTGGCAAACTCTGTTTTGCCAGCCCCAGGAGATCCAGCAAGGAATACTGGCACCATGTGTTTGACTGACGGAATGTTTTTATCGTTTGCAAATTTCTTAATGATTTCTTTTTTATTCGCTCTGACGAAAAGAACAGCTTCATGCTGAAGTTTGCGCTCTTCTTCTGTGAGAGAAGTACTTTCTCTAACCATGAGTAAATTATACTCGTAACTCTCATTATCCGAAACCCCAACTTTCCATATAGAAACCCCTAGTTTTCGTCGCTTAACCTATACTAGGAAAACTTAGCAAAGCTAAGTTTTCAGCCGAGCTCGACCTCGTTGGATTTTTAAGGATTCTCGCAGCTGCTGTCTGTAAAGACATCACTATTCGTGTTGTTCTCAAATGAGTTTCCAGAAAGCGATGGGCAGGACGGCCCATATACTTTTAGACCAAACAGGCTGTCGGTGAAGCTTGAGTTCTGAACGGTGGAGTTGGAGTTTCCGAGATAGAGGGCAGCCTTTGAGCTCTGCCGAGCAGTTAGATTGTTTATCGTAACAGAGCTGTCTTCAATGATAATCATCCCTTTGTCTTCAGAGCCGCTTCCTCCATATTCTACTAGAGTATTGCTCAGCGTAGAGCCTGCGCTTTGTGAGTTGAAGCGTATCCATTTCCAGTTCCCGGGAGAAGGGGTGGCTTGAAGCGAGGTGATGATAATTGGATTGACGCTGGTGCCTTGAGAGAGGAGGGCGCCATTTACGTCCAGGGAACTCCCCGGTTTCATTTTGAGCACGACGCCGTCTTGGATAGTTAAGCTTGTGGCTGCGTTTATGGTGATTCCATTGAGCCCTATGACGTATGGGAGAACATTTTTGAACAGAGTCGTCTGCTGGGTGACGGCACCACCAATGAGGATTCCGTCTCCAGTCCCCGTGTTGTTTTTGAACACGGGATGAGGACTCGTGGAAGTGATAGGAATATCGTTGTCCTCAAAGGTGTTTCCTTCTACAGTTGGCAGGCTGCCTTCGCTCAGGGGATCCAGGAACAGGCCTATTCTGTTGTTTGTAAAAGAAGAGTTCTTGATTTGCGGATTTCCCGACTCAACGTCAATGCCTACCGTGGAGTTTCCGGGAAGCCCGCCATTGAGTATGAGGTTTTCAAACACCGCGTCTGACTGCGCGAGCTTTATCCCCCTGCAGTCGGTACAGTCGTAGTGTTCAATGGTTGAGTTTTGAATGGTCGGGGAGCTTCCCTGAATTGATATTGATGGAGCTTCTCCAGTTCCTCTCTTGGCGTAGCTGATTGTTGTCCAAGAAATTTCAGAATTCGTACTTGTGGAGGTAAAGGAGATGCCCTTCCAGAGAGTTGGCGGATTTACTGAGGTAAGCGTGATTCTATTCTCTTCTTGCCCAGCGGAGGTGAGTTGACCCTCAATATCTAGCCCCCCGTTTTGTCCAAATGTTACGGTCACCCCTGGTTTTACGGAGAGGGTTTTATTTTCGGGAATCGTGTGCAGGACATCCGTTGAGTATGGGCTCCCAAGGGCTGTGAGAGCGATGGAGTCAAACTCGTCCAGGCGCAAGCTTGTGAAGCTGGTGAAGGATTTTGAGACGCTGTTTTCGTTACCTGGAGTTCCATTAATAAACGTTGTGCCGTCTGCGGCAAACCCGTTGTGCGTAATGAGGTTGTTGCTCGCCCAGTTTGAGGAATTCGCTCCTTTGGCCGAATCAATTCGTTCCATGGAGCGATATTGTTGGTTGTCTCCCGCAAACCAGTCGCTTGGCTGATTTACTGCGTCTACCGTGTTCCCCGCGCAGTCGCTCTGGTCGTAAAGAAGAAGTTGTCCTGGACTTTCATTATTCAGCCCAATCGTAGCGTCTCGAACATCTACAAGAGAAGCGCCGGAGTCGCTTCTTACCGTTTCAGAACTATTTCCGTATACGAGATACTCGCCCGGCCAAATATGAAATGCCGCATTGTTTCCTCCCGGGTCAAAACTTTCCGCTCCAGCAAAGTTTATACACGCATCGGTATCTGCTCCGAATATGGACCATCCGCTCAAATCAACCTCACTATTACTTGCATTAAAGAGTTCAAGCCATTCATCCGCCGTGTTTGCCGCGGTCGTTCCCGCCCACGCAACTTCGTTGATAACAATGGTTTTTAAAAGAGATACAATGGTGGATGTGGTGTCGGGAGAGCTCTCGTTCTCCGCGGCATCCTTTGCCGTTATGGAAAAGAGATACTCAAGGCCGTCTTGTGCCGTAAGGGAGACGGCCGAGATCGCAGAGTCAAAGATGAGCGCGTTTGTACCCCCTTGTCCCCACGAAACCCAGGAGTCGTTCTCCCAGTACTTCAAGAAGATACCGTTTTGGCTCGGGCTGACGGTGTGAGTAAGAGAAAAGGTGTTAATATCAATGTCTGGTGTTTCCCACTCGAGGGTAAACTTGGTGGTTGGAAGGGATTCGGAGAGAGGTACGAATGCCACGCTTGGCGCCTCCTCATCCTCCGAGCCAGTTCCTGTTTGAGTGTTATGGGTTCCTGGAGTTGGATCTTGAACTGAAAAGTCCTCGCTATCATTATTGGTATCCTGGTATGTTCCGTTCCATATCCTTGATAAGCTTTTGCCAGAGCCCGGGAACTGAGCAGGACTGGTGTTGAATTCGGGAGCATTTGCGCCAAAGCCAACGCTGTCTGCAACGCTCCCATTTGGGTTTTTGAGCAAGACAAAGTTGTGCTCTGTGAGCGTGATATCTAACAGCAGATCTGCCTGGCTGGAGAATGAAGAGGTGGATCGAGTAATAAGAAAGTAGCCACGAGCACTAATGGATTTCCCGGTTAGGTTTGGGGAGGAAACCAGCGAGCTGAGAGCTCCGCTTTGAGTTTTCCGCTGGATGTACCACTCAGCCAGATCAACTGCCTCTTCGTTTGGGTTGTAGAGCTCAATAAAGCGTTCCCCAATAGGCAGTGCCTGGAGTTCTGACATAAGGAGAGCTGGGTATTGCGTTTCCTCTGCCTGGGCAGAAGAAGATGAGGAAGAGCTTCCGCTCCCACTGCTTGCTACGCTCACAGTTACTACTTCTCCTTGGGAGTTTTCTCGTTTTGGTGTACCGCCGGAATCCTGACTAGTTTGCCAGGTAAGGGATGGTGTTCGCTCCATTGTTTTTCTTTCTGAGCTCTTTCCGGCCGGCCAATTGGGGTTTGCTGAGATACTATCTCTTAGAACACAGTTGTTATCAAAGAGAAATAGAGATTCGTTTTGATTTGAGAGAGCGCCGGTGTATATTAGGTCGGCCGCGATTTCGGGTACTGAGGTGTCATCGGTGCGCTCCAGAAGCAGGAACCCGTTCGGGGGTAGGATATGCTTGGTGGTGAAGGCAATTTGAATTTGCTCGTCTTTATCTAATAAGCCCCAGCCCCCAAGATTTACGGAGGCATTTGATCTGTTCTTGATCTCAACCCATTCATCGCTTGAGGAGTTTTGCGTTCCCATCCAGGCAATCTCGTTGATGATAACTGTGTTCAGTTGGGCTTGCTGGCCGCCGGCAGTACAGGATTTCGCAATAGCCTCGTCATCTTCTGGCTTTGGCTCTTCTATCAGTTCTTCCTGGGGCGGATCTTTTTGCTCTTCTGGTGATTCGATGGAATTTAAGTTTTGGTTCTGTGTGCTTGGATCAGGGTCGGGGCTGGTTGTTTTTAAAGAAGGAGCAGGATCTTGATTGCTCGTGGGCTTCTCAGTTGTACTGGTGATAGGAGGAGCGTCAGCTTCTTTAGAAGAGAAGAAGTCCTGGATGGCTCCGATTCCAAATGAGGTGAGAAATGATTGAAGGTTAAAATATGCATCAATAATGTCGCTTCCTATCTCTCCTATCTTGCTAAGAGCTCCAGAGCCGACCCCTCCAAGTATGTCAAATATACCTTTGGCAAAGATGAGCGTATTGTTTATGCTGATTTTTTGTTCTTCCAGAGGGTAGGGAAGCTCTGGGGCTAACTGAAGACGTGGCACCTCGGGTGGGAATTCGACGTTGATCTCAAGACTAGCTGAACTTGGCACTTCCCAATTGAGTCCGTTTTTCTGAATCTTTGTTTGGATGTTTATGATGAATGGCGGAATTTGTCCTTGTAGTGGAGAGTCGCCGAGAAATCCGGTGGCTTGGCCCGTAGAGCCGAAGGCTCCATATGCATCCGTCGGTTCCGGAGAACGAAACTCAAGCGCAACAGTTCCTTTTCCCGGTGAGGACTCTCGGTAGGTTATAAGATATTGCAGAAATGCCTTGCCTTGACCCAATCCTTTGTAGCTGTGGTATATGGTGTCCATTTCCCCGCTTCCCGTCTTTATACCCTCGCTGAAAAGCCATGCTATTGCTCGTTTGTTTGCCTCTGCAACAGTTTGTTTTTCAAGCTCACCCAGAAAGTCCCCAATCGTTTTTTCCGGAAGCTGTGTGATGAGGTTCGCGGTTTTGATGACAAGTTTAACGCCTTCTGTCGTCGCAAACTGAGGAAGAAAATTAAATACATCCTGTCTGCTTGCCGAGCGAAACAGCGAGAGAGCCGACTGCCCTTCTCCGGAAAAGTCAAAAATCCTTAGATTTTGCAGTTCCTTAGAAGCCCCAAGCTGGAGAGCGTTGAGCATTCCCATTGTATCTAATTTAGATAGTAATGGGGTCTGGTTTTCCTGCCCAAAAGCAAAAAGCGGTGGGGTGGTGAACAGAATACAGGCGAGAAAGAGAACGATTAACTTTTTCATCCGCTTTTTCAATAGAGCACACTTGGCAGTGGACCCGCGGGGAATTGCACCCCGGAGACTCAGATTACCAAGTCTGGTCTCGCGCTCAGCCGGGCCCACTGCCAGATAAGTTCTATTTTCGCTTGCTAATGTTCGTTGTCCTTGACAAGGGTCTTTGTATATGATAAGAAATATTTAGATTACCAAGTCTGGT
>JAUYMI010000020.1 GCA_030698665.1 bacterium | reverse complement strand
ACCCTTTCTGCCGCCTTTGGGCAGTTCGGGAGGGATGCCCGGCATCTCATGAGGACGGAGATTGCGGAGGTCAGAGAACAGTTCCAGGAGGGGCAGGTTGGGTCTTCCACCATGGCCCACAAGCGCAACCCCATCAACTTTGAGAGCCTTGAGGGTATGTGGCTGCGCACCAGGAAGGAGTTCCTGGGGGTGACAGATACCCTGATCTCAGAGCACCAGCGGGATCTCGTGGGAAGTTCCCTCATGCGGGACTTCCCGATCATCGTGGTGAATCTCACCCAGCAACTCAACACCCTGCTGAGGAAAGGCAAGGAAGATCCGAGACCCTTCCTAGAGCGTCTCATCATTGACCCTGAGGCCTGCGAGCGCAACTTTGCTCTCAGCTCAGGTGTCATTCTTGCAGAACCCCTGTACTTGGCCCTTCAGATGGCCGGATACGAGGGCGACGCTCACGGGTTCGTGAACGACAAGGCCATGCCCCTGAGCCAAAAGAAGGGCATCCTGCTCATTGAGGCTACAGAGGAGCTTGCTCGAGACAATGCTGAGGTTCGAGCGGCACTTGAGGCCATTCCCGGGGATGTGCGGCGTCTCTTCGCATATCCCCATGAGTACACAGGTAAGGCAAGAGACAAGGCGCTTGAGGTCGCAAGAGCCGCCAGGGAGTTCTTTGAGGCGGCGTGAGCTCATTCGTCAGACCCCGTGTCGTCAACGATGACGCGGGTTTTTCTTAAGCGGATTAAGGAGGCGATAGGCGGTTGCACGCATGCTTTATATGTGATAGCCATAGAACAGAAGAAAGCGTTGCGGCGCACTGCGCGTGGAGAAAGGCATCTTGATGACAGCGACCAGCGGTTTGCGCCGCGGCGAAGAAGAGGCGTTGCCTTCTCGTCGAGGTGGCTACACTCAGAGGGCGAAAGTCGGCGGTCACACCGTGTACGTCCACACGGGCGAGTACGAAGATCCCGACCCTGAGACCGGACGCCCTCGTTTGGGCGAGATATTCGTCTCGACGGGGAAGGACGGCCCTGCGTTCAGCGCCTTGATGAATTGCTTCGCGCTCTCGGTTTCCCTGGGCCTCCAGCACGGAGTACCTCTGGAAAAGTTCGTGGAGACATTCGTCTTCTCCAAGTTCGAACCGATGGGACAGGTGACCGGCAACGAGCGCATCAAGTTCTCCTCGTCAATAGTCGACTATATCTTTCGCGAGCTCGCCGTGAACTATCTCGGCCGCGACGACCTCGCGCACGCTCGTGCGCCTGGGCTCGCCGCAGATCCCACAGAAGAGAGAGTGCCTGAGGCGCAAGTCGCATCGGGATCCAGGGAGCGGAATGAGGCAATCCAGAAGGGTTATGAGGGCGACCCGTGCGAGGAGTGCGGCCATCTCATGGTAGTCCGCAACGGTTCTTGCCTAAGGTGTATGAACTGCGGCGCTACGAGCGGATGCAGTTAGCCAGAGTACCGCGATTATCTGTCCCCTCACAGCAGTGCTGTGCAGGGGATTTTCTTTTTCATACTGCAGGAGGGCTTTTGATAAAAAATACCCGCCGTTAGCCCTTGCTAACAAGCGGAGCACGTTTCTGTTGCCGTAGATCGGCAGCCAGGCGAATCTTTAGCGGCCCCTGGCGCCGAAACTCCTTGGGCTTCTTGAACCGTATCTTCTGTTTCCTCCGCCCCGGTATCCTCCTCTCTCAGGAGAGAAAGACGGCTGAGGACTCCTTGGCTCAACGGAAAAGGAGATGCCTTCGGGCAGAGAGGAAGGAGGAAGGGTTTTTTGAATGGCACGCTCAATCATGCGAATCTCCCTTCTCTCGCTTACCATCGCAAAGGTAATGGCGTGGCCCTTTGCCCCGGCTCGCGCCGTTCTCCCGATGCGATGAATATAGTCTTCGGGCGTAGAGGGCAGGTCGTAGTTCAAGACAAGCTCAATTCCCGTGACATCAATGCCCCGAGAAGCAATGTCCGTTGCCACGAGCACCCGGTACCTTCCCGACTTGAACCCCTCTAGGGCCTCTCTCCTCTGCCCCAGTGTCCTGTTTGAGTGGATCTCCGCTGCCCGAATTCCCATGTCCCGTATCTGTTTTGCAACCTTCTTTGCCCCGAACTTCGTTCTCGTGAATACGAGCGTGGGTCCCTTGTAGGTCTCAAGAAGTTTTGCGAGAAGAGTTGTTTTCTGATCCCGCGGAACCACGAAGAGTTCTTGGGAAACGCCTTCCACGGTGGTTCCCGGAGGCGCTATCTCAACCCTCACGGGAATCTTCATGTACTCAGCCGCCAGCTTCATGATCTCAGGGGGCATAGTGGCTGAAAACAGCATGGTCTGGCGCTCTGAAGGGAGCTCTCTGAGAATGGCGCGGATTTGGGGAAGGAATCCCATGTCAAACATGCGGTCCGCTTCATCGAGAACGACGACGGGGAAGTTCTTTAAGGAAAGGGTTCTCTGTTGGATGTGGTCGTTGATCCTCCCGGGGGTGCCAACGACAATGTGCGGACGCGAGGAGAGTGCGCGCTTTTGGGGAACAATGGAGGTCCCGCCAATGAGAACGACGGTGCGCAGGCCTCGTTTTGCCCCGATCTTCCTGAGGGACTCTTCAACCTGAAGAGCCAGCTCCCGCGTGGGGAGAACAACAATGCCCTGTTCCTTTCCCTGCAAGAGCCTCTGGATCATGGGAATGCCAAAGGCCAGGGTCTTTCCGGTTCCCGTCTGAGCTATGCCCACCACGTCTTTTCCCTCAATTGCCAAGGGAATGGTTTTCTCCTGAATGGGGGTGGGAGCGGTGAACTTGAGCTGCGTGAGGGACTCTAAGATGCCGGGAGCTATTCCCAGCCCGTAGAATCCCTGCTGCGCTTGTGAAGAGTTTGCGTTCACGAGAATTCAGTATACGCTTTTTTTAAGATATTGCAAGTCCCAGTTGCAAAAGGATTAAGATAACTCCCCATTCGTGGTATAAGACAGTATGGATACAACGTTTTTTGTATGAGCGCGCTGAGAATCTATAACTCTGAGAGCAAGAGAAAGGAGCGTTTTAGGACAAAGGCCAAGAGGGTCGGCCTCTACGTGTGTGGCATAACTCCCTACGACGTAACCCATGTGGGCCATGCCTTTACCTACACCTCTTTTGACGTTCTTGTGCGCTACTTGGGCTATCTCGGCTACGGAGTCACGTACGTTCAGAACCTCACTGACATTGATGACGATATCATCAGGAAGTCAAAAGAGCTCAAAAAGCAATGGAGGCGGCTCGGAGAAGAAAACGCCCAAAAGTTCTTAGAGGACATGAGGTGGCTCAACAACGAACAGCCAAACGTGTATCCCAGGGCAACAGACCACATTGAGGGCATGATACGGATTGTCAGAAAACTTCTGAAAAGAGGAGTTGCCTATGAGCGGAAGGGGAGCGTGTACTTTTCGGTTTCAGCTGATAAGGGATATGGAAGGCTCAGCAAGCTTTCAAAAAAACGTATGCTGCTCATTGCCAACGAACGGGGAAACGATCCCAATGATCCAAACAAAAAAGACCCGCTTGATTTCGTTCTCTGGCAGGCGAAGAAGCCGGGAGAACCTTCCTGGCCTTCCCCGTGGGGAGAGGGGCGCCCCGGCTGGCACATTGAGTGCAGTACCATGTCCACAGCATACCTGGGCCACACCGTGGATATTCATGGAGGGGGTTCTGATCTGATATTTCCCCACCATGAGAGTGAGATTGTCCAGTCTGAAGCGGCCACGGGAAAGCGGTTCGTGAGGTACTGGATGCACACGGGGATGCTCAGGTACAAAGGGGCCAAGATGTCAAAGTCCCTGGGGAACCTGGTGCTCATAGGGGATTTGAAGAAAACATACAGCGCAAATGCCGTGAGGATATATCTTCTTTCTCACCACTACCGCTCGGTCTTTGAGTTTTATGAAAAAGGCCTCAGGAAGGCAAAAAGACGGGAAGAGCTGTTCAAAAAGGTGTGGCGTACTCAGTCAAAGACGGGAAAGTCCCTTGATGTTGTAGAATATGAGAAGAAGTGGGCAAGGGCGATGGATGATGACTTGAACACCCCAAAGGCCCTGGAAACCATGGAGCGCCTGGCTGGCTGTATCCTTAAAGAAAAGACAAAGAACGTGAGTGGAGCAAAGGCGTTTTTGAACATCGCGTTTGGGATTATGGGATTAACCATAGAATACAGATGACAAAAAACCTAAAAACTCCAAAAACCGTTCTTGCCGTGTTCGCTCATCCAGACGACATGGACTTTAGCTCCTCTGGCACCGTTGCAAAATGGGCAAAGAGGGGAGCTGACATTACGTATCTCGTATGCACGGACGGGAGCAAGGGGTCAGAAGACCCAAAGGTTACGCCCCGCAAGCTGGCTGCAATCCGCAAGAAAGAACAGCTTGAAGCCGCCAAGATTCTTGGCGTAAAAGATGTTATATTTCTGGGGCATCGTGACGGGGAACTTGTTGTAGATATGAAACTGAAAGAAGCAATTTCCAGGGTCATTCGTCAAAAGAAACCGGACCTTGTCATTACGTTGGATCCTACCTTTTTGTACTCCACCAAGCGGGGCTTCGTGAATCACTCAGACCATAGGGCAGCGGGACAAGCCGCAATTGACGCCGTATTTCCTTTGGCTCGCGACCGCCTGAACTTTCCCCACCATGAAAAACAGGGCTTGGTTCCCCACAAGACAAAGACCCTTCTCCTGGTTTCCTTTGATGCCCCCGAGCACTTTGAGGATATCACCGGGACCTTTGCAAAGAAGCTTGAGGTGCTCAAGGCGCACAAGAGCCAGGTGCCAGCAACCGCTGAGTTTGAAAAGCGGATTCAAGGTCACGCGAGAATGCTCGGAAAGAAAGCCGGGTTTAGGTACGCTGAGGGGTTCAAGATGATACGGCTTTCATAGGAATAATGGAGCAGAGCAAGAAAACCATAGCAATCTGTTGCAGTGCCTCATTCTACAAACAGGCGCTGGAGGTTCAAGAACAGCTCCGCACGAGAGGATTCAGGGTGCTTGTTCCCAATACCGCCAACACAATGAAGAGGACTGGGGATTTTAAGGTTGAGCACTATAAGACGTGGTATAAGAATCCTGCCGACTACAAGCGGAAGGCAAAACTCATGCGTCAGCACTTCAAAAAAGTCATAGAGGCCGATGCAATTCTGGTGCTCAATTATAGAAAGAAGGGAATGGAAGGGTACGTCGGGGGGAACGGGCTCATGGAAATGGCTATTGCCTTTCACTACAAAAAACCAATCTATGTTTTGAACCCTGTCTCTGAATCATCGCCTCTCTATGAGGAGATTCTCGGAATGGGGCCTGTCTTTCTCAAGGGGAACCTGAATACTATATGAACATCATGATCATTGGGAGCATGAGCTTTGCTGAGAAGATGTTCCAAGTCAAAGAGGAACTTGAGAAGCTTGGGCATTCAGCCGAGGTTCCCTTTGACGCGGAGTACCACGTGAATGACGGGAATGCCATTGATGACCTGGAGAGGAACCTTCAGTACTGCATTGAAAACGACGTGATTTGGAAGGGGTTTGAGCAGGTCGCAAACGCCGACGCCGTACTGGCACTCAACTATGAAAAGAACGGCATTGAAGGATACGTTGGCACCTCTACCTTAATGGAGATGGCAATCGCTCACTGGCACAGAAAGCCCATTTTTCTTTTATATGAACCCCCGGATCACAAAATACACCGCTGGGCTCACGAGGTACGGATTATGCACACAGACGTTCTGCACGGCGACCTTACGAAACTGGGAAAGGGACGAATATGAAGATTATTCTTGGGACAGCGTCCAAACACCGAAAGAAGATATTTGAGGAGATGGGGTATCGGGACTTTGAGGTGATGGCAGCTGACATTGACGAGAAGGCCATCCGATTTGAGGATCCAGAGAAGTTGACCCTGGCCTTGGCAAATGCCAAAGCCGATGCTTTGGTGCAGAGAATCAAAGAACCCGCGCTCCTCATCACAGCAGACCAGGTGGTTTCCTGGAATGGGGAGATCAGGGAGAAGCCGGAAAGCGAGGAGCAGGCGCAAGAGTATTTTAGGACGTACCACATGGCGCCAGCCATAGTGGTGAACGGCATCGTGGTCACGAACACGGCAACGGGGAAACGAGTTTCCGGGGGCGACAGGAACACCGTGGTGTTCAGGCAGATTCCCTCTGAGGCCATGGAAGCCCTAATCCAGGATCCTGCCACCTATACCTATGCTGGGGGATTCTCGCTTTTTACTCCCGCGCTCAAACCTTTCATAGAGCGCATTGAGGGGGATGTGGACAGCATAGAGGGGCTTCCAAGACAGCTGACGCAGCGACTGCTTGGAGAAGCAGAGTAGGGGAAGGGGCTATTGATATGAGGGAGCTTGGGAATCGCCAACGGGGCGGTTTTTTGGTAGAGTGAACGGGCAAAGCACATATGATGTTTTGTGCCCAGAGAAAGGAAACGCCATGAAGGTGATGGTTCTCGGCGGGGGAGCGAGAGAGCATGCCTTGGCATGGCATATCTCTCAATCTCCCAAATGCACGGGCCTGTTCGTGGCTCCGGGGAATGCCGGAACCGGCGGGATTGCTCAGAATGTTCAGCTTGAAGATCGCGACCCGATTCGGATGGCAGAGCAGATAGCGGATCTCGGGATCGCGTTCGTGGTGGTGGGGCCAGAGAGCTTCTTGGAGCTCGGGCTCGTGGATGCGCTGAGAGCAAAGGGTATCCTCGCCTTTGGCCCCACGAGAGCAGCGGCCCGGCTTGAGACGAGCAAGGCCTTTGCCATGGAGGTCATGGAGCGAGCCGGCGTTCCTCATCCCGACTTTCGCATCCTTAACACAGCTGAGGAGGTGAAGACATTCGTTGGCCAGCGCGGGAAGCCCGTAGTGGTCAAGGCAGACGGTCTGGCCGGGGGCAGGGGAGTACATCTCTGCAATACCACAGAGGAGGCCTATGAAGCCGCACGGGTGCTCATAAGGCAGCCGGACGGCCCGGTCGTTGTCCAGGAGCTCTTGTCAGGCCGCGAGGTGAGCGTCTTCGCTTTCACCGACGGACATCACCTGTCTCCTCTCGTTGCCGCCTGCGACTACAAGCGGCTGTGGG
Organism: bacterium; assembly: GCA_030698665.1. GTDB lineage: Bacteria > Patescibacteriota > Minisyncoccia > Minisyncoccales > UBA10102 > JAUYMI01. The sequence continues at coordinate 586 of JAUYMI010000020.1, read as the reverse complement.
ATGGGGACAAGGGACCCAATACCGGAGGCATGGGGAGCTACGCCTGGCCCGAGTTCTGGGACGAGGCTCTGGATCTGGAGATAAGGACCTCCGTGATGGAGCCGGTGCTCGCAGAAATGGAGCGGTTGGGAACTCCTTTTGCCGGCATGCTCTACGCTGGCATCATGCTTACGCAAGAAGGCCCCAAGGTTCTGGAGTTCAATGCGCGCTTCGGGGATCCTGAGGCGCAGGTGATTCTCCAGCTCCTCGAGAACGATCTTCTGAAGGTTTTTCTGGCCTGTGCGAGAGGAAACCTGCAGGACGTTCCCGTTTCCTGGGATCAAGAGAGATCGGTTGTTGGGGTGGTTCTCGCCTCCTCCGGGTATCCCGGGGAGCACGAGAGCGGTGCCCCTATCTCCGGCCTCAGGTGGCGGGACAAAGATACCATCGTTTTCCACGCGAGTACGCAAGAAAGCGATGGGGAGTTCGTTACGGGAGAGGTGAGCGGAAGGATCCTCACCGTTGTCGGTTCGGGTAGTTCTCTTACAGAGGCAAGGGAGAGGGCGTACGACAGGGCAAAGAAGATCCATTTTCCCACGGCAGTTTG
>JAUYMI010000018.1 GCA_030698665.1 bacterium | reverse complement strand
TTGGCGAACGAGCAGGTGATTCAGGGAAGGTGCGAGCGGTGTGATTCGGAGGTTATTCAAAAGGAGTTGGAACAGTGGTTTTTTAAGATTACCAAGTATGCAGAGCGCCTTTTGCAGAACTTAGAAAAGATTGACTGGAGCGAGAGAACTAAGCTTGCTCAGAAAAACTGGATTGGCAAGTCAGAGGGAGCCGAGCTGGATTTCCCCATCAAGGGCTCAGAGCATAAGATCAGGGTATTTACCACGAGGCCCGACACTCTCTTTGGCGCCACCTATGTCGTTTTGGCTCCTGAGCATCCTCTGGTGTCAGAACTCCTTTTGGGAGCTGAGAACAAAGCGGAGGTCAAAGAGTATATTGCCAAGGCCCAAACAAAGAGCGAGCTTGAGCGAACCGAGCTTGCTAAAGAGAAGACTGGAGTTCAGCTACGGGGTGTTTGGTGCGCGAATCCTGGGAGCAAGGAAGAAATACCTGTGTTCGTGGCCGACTATGTACTGGCCACGTATGGAACCGGGGCCATCATGGCGGTACCGGCGCATGACGAGAGGGATTGGGAGTTTGCAAAGAAGTACAATCTATCCATAAGGCAGGTGGTCTGCATTGAAGACCCAAAGTCTCACACATGCCCCATTCTGGAGGAAGCATATACGGGCCCTGGATATCTCGTCGGCTCAGGTTCTTTTGACGGCGTGGCGTCTGAGGAAGCCAAAGGGAAGATTACAAAGTTTACGAAGGGAGAGAAGAAAACCAGGTACCATCTTCGCGATTGGCTCATCTCTCGTCAGCGGTACTGGGGTCCCCCCATCCCCATTATATACTGTGAGAAGTGCGGTACGGTTCCGGTCCAGGAGAAAGACCTCCCTGTGCTCCTTCCTGATTTAGAGGACTTCCAGCCCAAGGGACAAGGTGTGTCTCCATTGGCTCAGGTTGAGGAGTTCGTGAAGACCACGTGCCCTGAGTGCGGAGGAGAGGCGCGGCGGGAGACGGATGTTTCAGACACTTTTCTGGACTCCGCGTGGTACTTTCTTCGTTACCCATCCACCGGTTTTCAGGACGTTCCTTTTGACAAGAAGATGACCAAAAAGTGGTTGCCCGTGGACATGTATCTTGGCGGGCAGGAGCACGCGGTTCTGCACCTGCTGTATGCCAGGTTCGTCACTATGGCCCTCCACGATATGGGCCATCTAGAGTTTGAAGAGCCCTTCACGAAGTTCCGCGCCCATGGTCTTCTCATTAAGGAGGGAGCTAAGATGTCAAAGTCCAAGGGGAACGTCGTGAGCCCGGATGAGTACTTTACTAGTCACGGAGCTGATACGGTCAGGATGTATCTCATGTTCCTGGGCCCCCTTTCTGAGGGCGGTAGCTGGTCTGACAAGGGGATTCAAGGAATCTTCCGTTTTCTCCACCGCGTGTGGGCAATGGCCCACGAGGCAGAAGACGGGGAGAGCGAGCTTGAAGTTCTGCGCAACCGCACCATCAAGAAGGTGACAGAGGAGACAGAAAACCTGAAGTACAACACGGCCATTGCCTTTCTTATGGAGTACTCAAACGAGATACAGAAGCGCCCGTTCAGAGAGGACATGAATACCCTTTTGGTGCTCATGGCTCCTTTCGCCCCTCATATTACAGCAGAGCTTTGGGAGGTTCTGGGGAATAAGGGAAGCGTACATGAACAGTCCTGGCCCTCTTTCAAAGAGAATTTGCTCAAAGAAGATACCGTGAGCATGGTGGTGCAGGTAAATGGGAAGGTTAGAGATGCGATTCTGGTGTCGTCTGGCATATCAGAGCAGGGGGCAGTGAAACTCGCCTTGGCATCTGAGAAGGCGGCAAGGTGGATTGAAGGCAAGCCCAAAAAGACGATTTTCGTAAAAGACAAGCTTATTAACTTTGTGATTTAAATGTGCGGCATCATTGGGTATACGGGAGATAAGCAGGCGGCCCCCATTCTGTTGGAGGGCCTGAGGCGCGAGGCGTACCGGGGGTATGACTCTTCTGGCATGGTGGTGTTTGGAACCTCCCCGAAGCTCGTACGCGCTGTCGGCAAGTTAGAAGAACTGGAGCAGAAGGTTGCCACGCTGAGCATGGATGGGATATTTGGGATTGGACATTCTAGATGGGCGACGCATGGGGAGGTGACGGAAGTAAACGCGCATCCGCACGCTGACTGCAAGAGCAATGTTTTTGTCGTGCACAACGGCATTGTTGAGAATTATCGGGAGCTCAGAACAAAGCTGAAAGAAAAGGGGCATGCCTTCAGCTCCGATACCGATACTGAAATTCTTGCCCATCTCATTGAGCACTTCTTTGAGGGCAAGCTGGAGGAGGCAGTGAGGAAGGCTATGCGTTTGGTCAGGGGTACGTATGGTCTCTTGGTAGCCGCCGCCCAGGATCCCGGCAAGCTTGTGGCAGCGCGTCTCTCAAGTCCTCTCGTGATCGCGGTCAATGGGACAGGCGGGTTTGTGGCCTCAGATCCCGCCGCCATTATCACCCACACCAAGAAGGTAGTGTTCTTGGAGGACGGGGAGGTTGCGACCGTGACCGCAGATGGATTCACGGTGACTGATCTTGAGAATAACGTTAAGGACAAAGAGATCACCGAGTTGGAGTGGTCTGTTGAAGAAGCCCAGAAGGGAGGAAGGCCCCACTTCATGCTCAAGGAGATTGAGGAACAGCCAGAGAGTTTGCAGAACGCTTTGAGGGGGCGTCTCCTTGTGGAGGAAGGAAAGGCGAAGCTTGGAGGGCTGGAACCGTTTGCCGAACGGCTGAGAAGCACAGATCGTCTCATCATTACCGCTATGGGCACGGCCTCTCTGGCCGCCATGGTGGGAGAGTACATGATTGAAGAGTACGCCGGCATTCCCGTTGAGGTTGAGAACGCAGCTGAGTTTCGCTACCGCAAGCCCGTGATTGGGAAGAACACGGCATTTTTGGCAATCTCCCAGTCCGGGGAGACGGCAGATACCTTGGCCGCTTTAGCTGAGGCAAAGGAGAAAGGAGCTTTGACGCTCGGCCTCATCAACGTTATCGGTTCCACCTTAGCTCGTCAGGTGCAGGCTGGGATATACAACCATGCAGGACCCGAGATTGGGGTTGCCTCCACTAAGGCCTTCACCTCTCAGGTAGCGGTACTGGCTCTGCTGGCGCTGTTTTTTGGGCGACAGCGGAGCCTCTCACTTGTCCAGGGCAGGCGTATAGCTGAGGCCTTGAGCGCTCTCCCGGGACTCGTTCAAAAAACCCTTGAGTCGGCCTCTGCGGTGGAGAAGGTTGCAGAAAAGTACAAGGATGCCTCCGACTTCTTTTTCATCGGTAGAAAGTACAGCTACCCCGTCGCTCTGGAAGGGGCTTTAAAGCTCAAGGAGATTACGTACATTCATGCTGAAGGATACGGGGCAGGAGAGATGAAGCATGGACCCATTGCTCTCATTGATGAGAAGTTTCCGACGGTTGCCGTGGTTCCCTCAGACTCGGTATATGAGAAGACCCTTTCCAACATTCAGGAGATTAAGGCGAGACGCGGACCGATCATCGCCGTGGCAAGCGAAGGGAACAATGAGATAGAGGAGATTGCAGATGACGTTCTCTATATTCCAAAGACCCTAGAGATGCTCACCCCCATTCTCTCTGTCATTCCGCTTCAGTTGTTGGCATACTACATAGGAGTGAAGAAGGGCCGGGATGTGGACAAGCCAAGGAACCTGGCAAAGTCCGTGACCGTTGAGTAGACATGAAACTATTGGAATATCAGGGGAAAGAGTTGTTTGAGAAGTACGGAATCGCAACCCCAAAGGCGGTTCTTGTGCGTCAGTCAGTTCAAGAAGTTTCATTGTCCGTCCCTCTTGTGTTAAAGTCACAGGTTCCGTTCGGCGATAGAAAGAAAAAGGGCGGAATTGTTTTTGTAGAGGATAAGGCAAGCCTGGCTTCAGAATTAAAAAAGCTTTTTGAAAAACCCATTGATGGGGCTTTGCCAAAAGAAGTTCTGATAGAAGAAGTAGCCTCTTTCAGTCAGGAACTTTACTTGAGTTTTTCCTACGACACGGATTCCCGTTCTCCGGTATTGGCTGTTTCTTTACAGGGGGGCAGCGGAATAGACGCGGCAAAACTTTTTCCGATAGATTTGACAACGGGCGTCTCAGGGCAGTTTTTTAAAGAGTCGTTGGAAAGAGCTGGCGTTTCAAACCCTTCGGTTGTGAAAATCGCTCACTCTTTATGGGAAGTGTTTGAAAAAGAGCAGGCGCTGTTGGCGGAGATCAATCCACTCTTTGTTTTACAAGATGGAAGCTGTGTTGCCGGAGATGCCAAGATTATTTTAGACGACAACGTGGCGAACCCTTCGCACCGTCCCTTCCTTGATCTGCCCGGAGACATTGCGATTCTGGCTTCAGGCGGTGGAGCTTCTTTGCTGAACCTGGATATTCTTATGCATTATGGAGGGAACCCCGCAAACTATGTGGAATATTCCGGCAACCCGCCAGCTTCAGTGGTAGAGGAGCTGACGGTCAAAGTGCTTTCTCGGCCCGGGTTGAAAGGGTGCTGGGTGGTAGGGGGGACCGCGAACTTTACTGACATATATGAAACCTTGCTGGGATTTGTGCAGGGGTTGCGTAAAGTGGATCCTAAGCCAACCTACCCAATTGTGATCCGTAGGGATGGTCCTCGGCAAAAAGAGGCATTCGCTATGCTCAAAGAGGTGGCAGAGAAAGAGGGGTATGATTTTCATCTGTACGGGCCTGAAACCCCCATGTCAGAATCCGGCCGCATTTTAGTAGAGCTTGTTTCAAAAGGATGAGCATACTTGTTGATGAAAACACAAAGGTACTGGTGCAGGGAATCACCGGGAAAGAAGGTTCGCGCGCGGCCCATGAGATGTTGGCTTATGGAACAAAGGTGTTAGCTGGCGTCACGCCGGGAAAGGGAGGCCAGACAACAGAAGACGGAGTTCCGGTATTTAATTCCGTGAAGGAAGCTGTGGCCCAGTTTCCAGAAATTAACACAGCCCTTATTGTGGTGCCTCCGCAGTTTGTGGGAGCTGCTGCCGCAGAATCCATAGAAGCAGATATTCCGCTCATTGATATTCTTACAGAAAAGGTTCCGGTGGCTCAGGTAGCTACAATGATAGCTCTGGCAAGAAAGCATGGAGTTGTATTGGTAGGGCCGAGTTCTGTGGGCATTATTTCTCCAAAGAAAGGAAAGATTGGAAGCATTGGAAGCTCTGAATTAGTACATACTATCTTTAGTAAAGGGAATATTGGTGTTATTTCAAAGTCAGGGGGCATGACAGCTGAGGTTTCCCGTATCCTTACGGACGCGGACCTTGGTCAGAGCACGGTTATTGGTATTGGGGGAGATCTTCTTATTGGAGCTGATTTTGTAGACATTGCCAGGTTGTTTGAAAAAGACGAAGACACAAAAGCCATTGTCATATTCGGAGAGGTTGGTGGCACATATGAGGAGCAGTTGGCAAGGGAGATGAAATCAGGTAGCATAAGCAAGCCCGTGGTTGCTCTCATTGCGGGGCAGTTTTCAGAGAAGCTCCCCCAAGACACGGTCTTGGGGCATGCAGGAGCCATCGTGAGCAAGGGGAGGGGGTCTGCCGCCTCAAAGATTGCGGCCCTCAAAGAAGCCGGCGCCTTGATCGCCGACACCCCAGAGGACATTCCCGGCCTCGTAAGGAAAGCTTTACAGAAGTGATATGGAGTTTCGAACGAAGATCAGCACAACAAAAGACGGGAAGCACGAGATTTACGGCTACGACGTGCTTGAGTTGATGAAGGAACATTCGTTCATTGATGTGGTGTTTTTGCTCTGGCGTGGTTCTTTGCCCGAAGCCCGGGAAGCGGAGCTTATGAACATGATCTTGGTCGCGGCCGCTGAGAACGGCATTGAGGCGCCTTCAGCATTTGTTCCCCGCGTCTCGGCCTCCGTGGGAAATCCCATGCATGTAGCTTTGGCATCCTCGGCCCTTGCTATTGGCGAGAAGCACGGGGGAGCAGCTGAGGCATGCGCTCTTCTCTTGCAGTCGGGCAAGTCAGCTGAGGAGATCATCAAAGAAAACAAGGTGATCCCAGGATTCGGGCATAAAATATACAAAGAGGAAGACCCTCGCGCCACCCTGATACACAAGAAGGCCAAGGATCTCGGGTTTCCCTGTACGTTCTTTGACCTGGCGTATGAGATTGAGCGTAAGATATCTGAAGCCAAGGGCAAGAAGATTCCTTTGAACATTGATGGAGCAATGGCGGCAGCCATGCTTGAGCTCAAGCTGGACCTTCGGCTCGGCAAAGCACTCTTTCTCATTCCTCGCCTTGTGGGGGCCGCCTCGCACATCCTAGAGGAGATGGAACAGGCAAACAGCTACCACCGCTTGGGACCAGAGGACGTTCAGGAATCATAGGTTCCATGTCACGAAAGAAGCGTATTGTCGTGCTGGGAGGGGGAACAGGAAGCTACACCGTGCTTTCGGGCCTCAAGAAATATCCCGTATCGCTTACAGCAATCGTCACCATGGCAGACAATGGTGGCAGTAACCGTGCCATTCGTGACGAGTTTGGATTGCTCCCAACCTCAGACATCCGTCAATGCCTGGTGGCGTTGGCTTGCGGAAATGGAACTGGAGATCAGCTTATGCGTCAGTTATTTATGTATCGGTTCCATCAGGGCAAGGGGATAGTCGGCATGACGTTCGGGAATCTCTTTATGGCAGCCCTTTCCGACATTCTCGGTTCCCAGAAGAAAGCGATACAAAAAACCGGAGAGATACTGAACATTCAGGGACAAGTATTACCCGTTACGTTTACGGATACGAATTTGGGAGCTGTGTATGAGAATGGAAAAAGAATCATAGGAGAGAACTCTATTGATGAGCCGAAACACAACATGAAGCTGAAGATTCGGCAGGCGTTTTTGCGTCCCCTGGCAAGAGCAAACCCAGAAGCACTCGAAGCCATACATAAGGCGGACCTCGTTGTCATCGGCCCAGGAGATTTGTACACGAGCATTGTTTCCAATCTTTTGGTGAAGGGAGTCCCGGAAGCCATTCGTAAGACAAAGGCGAAAGTAGTGTATGTAGTGAATCTCATGACTCGGCCCGGTCAGACATACGACTTTACTGCCAAAGATCACCTTTCCGTTTTAGAGCAGTATCTTGGGAAGGCGGTTGACGTCGTACTGGTGAACTCCAAAAGCGTCTCGAAGGCGACTCTTCAAAGATATAAGCGGGAATTTAGTATTCCAGTGTCAGATGACCTAAATAACGCATATTACCGGGTCATACGCGGAGATTTTTTGCATGCCAAGGAAATCAAAAAGGTACGGGGAGATTCTTTACATAGGAGTCTCATTCGCCATAATCCAGACAAGCTTGCGCGCCTACTCCTGAGGGTTCTGGGTTGACATGATTCGTACGCCCGCTACAGTATTGAGCAGGAACTAGGCAGCTCGGAGGGTAAGATGGCAGAGAAGCGTTGCTCAAGATGCAAGAGGAACCCGGTCCCCGAAGGGAAGGAGTATTGCTCCGACTGTCAAAGCATCGTTGATATGGAGAGTGAAGGCGGCGAGCCCGTCTAACCTCTCTGGGTGCCCACAAGGGCATCTTTCTTTTTGAGTGAAAAGCGTATAGAATGGCTTAATATGCAAGCTGTTGTCATAGCGGCTGGACACTCATCCCGCTTCTGGCCCCTCAACTACGAGCACAAGTCCCAGTTTCGGCTCTTGGGGCACCCCTTGGTGTACTGGACCATCCAGGGGCTTGTGGAGGCCGGGATTACGGACATCGTGGTAGTGGTTTCAAAAGACAGCACGCTTCCCGATACCTTGGGCAGGTGGGGGGATCATGGAGCCGTTATCTCCTATGTCACGCAGGACAAGCAGCTGGGGACAGGCAATGCCTTGGCCCAGGCACGAGCTTCTCTCGCGGGCCCCTTTGTTTTGATCTGGCCAAACAAGGTGAACAGCTTTGACATGGTAAAGCGCATGCTGGAGTTGAGGTTGGATGGCAAGGCCGAGATCGTGATTGTCGGCGCCCATACGGACAACCCTCCGGACTATGGGATCATAGAGTTTTCGGGGGACCAACCGGTTTCCATCGTGGAGAATCCGAAGCTCGGAGAAGAGCCCTCTCGCGTCATGGCGGTTGGCGCATTTCTCTTTGATCAGGATTTTTTTGCATACTATGACCGGATCCAGCACCACCACGAAGCTGACCTCATTGAGGCCGTGAATATGTACATGAAAGAGAAGCAGGTAGCTCTTCTCAAGATTGAAAGCGATGTTCCAACGCTCAAGTATCCTTGGCAGGTTCTGGACATACTGGATATCATGCTTGCCTCCTCACGATTCAAGGCGCAGATAGCTCCCACAGCCCAGATTGGCCGCAATGTTATCTTGAGAGGAGAGGTGGAGATTGGAGAAAACGCCAAGATAGGGGACAACACGGTCATTGAGGGCCCCGCCTACATCGGAGAGGGATGTGAGATTGGAGACGCGAACGTCCTTCGGGGTCCCCTGGACCTTGAGGCCGGAGTGAAGACGCGTTCCTTCTTTGAGCTCAAGCACAGCGTCGTTCAGGAAGATACTCATTTTCACTCAGGCTATCTCGGAGACTCCGTGGTGGGTTCTCACTGCCGCTTCGGGGCGGGCTTTGTGACGGGAAACAGACGGCTTGACCGAAAGACCGTGAAGACCAAGGTTAAGGGCAGCATGATGGACACAGAGCTTGGTGCCTTTGGGCTCGCCACGGGGAGAAACGTGAAGTTTGGGATTCAGACAGGCACCATGCCCGGCGTGTTCGTTGGGTCTGACTCTATTATCCTTCCCGGCGCTCAGCTTTTTTCCAACGTGGAAGACGGGACGAGAGTCTTTGTGAAACAGAGTGAGAAGCGGGAGCAAGTGTAGTTTCATGGAGATAAAGGAACTCTCCCCGGGCCTTGAGGATCAGCTTGCCCAAGATATGGCCCGGGAGCTGAAAGCAGGGAAGGTGATCGTTTCTCCAACCGACACTGTCTACGGTCTCTTGGCGCTCGCCTCGTGCTCAGAGTGCGTCCAGAGAGTGTTTGAGATAAAGGGGAGGGATTCTGCAAAGCCGCTTCCGCTCTTTGTAGAGAACCTTGAGGCCGCAAAGGAGATAGCTGAGATTTCTCCTGAGCAGGAGGCGTTTCTTTCTCGGGTGTGGCCCGGCAAGGTAACCTGCGTCTTGAAATCAGCAAAGGAGATGCCTAAAGGGGTTTCGTCTGAAGGGAGCGTTGCCTTGAGAGTGCCAAACAATCCCTTTCTCGTTTCGTTTCTCGGGTATCTTGGGGAGCCCATGACAGCCACCTCAGCTAATCTGGCTGGGGGAGCTGAGATCTCTGACTCATCTGAACTGCAGACCATTTTTGAAGGTAGGATCAGACAGCCTGACATCCTCATATCAGCTGGCATCCTTGAGCCCTCCCTTCCTTCAACGATTGTGAACATGAGGAAAACTCCGTACCAGGTCATTCGTCAGGGAGCTGTGTTGATACCATGACATTGAATCGTCCCATATTTGACTATTTCTCTTACGCTTTCCGCAGGGATGTGGATAAGTTCTTTATCGCCTTTGCCATCCGCAACTTGGCTGTCGGCATGGTACTGATCTTTGAGCCCATCTACCTCTACGTGTACTTCGGGCACTCGCTTCCCCTCACCTTTCTCTATTTTGCGGCCATCTATATCATCGCAGGCCTTGTGTCAATACTTGGAGCTAAGATAATGGGACGTCTCGGACCCCACGCGAATATTCTCATCAGCTACCCATTTTTATTCGCGTACTATGCGTCCCTATTCCTGCTCCCGCATTCCCCGTATTTCCTCGCCGCCGCCATATTCTTCGCTCCGGTTTCAATTGTCCTCTTCTGGCCGGCATTTCATGTGGACTTTGTCCGTTTTTCCTCCTCTCAGAGCCGCGGGAAGGAAGTCGGGTTGATTAATGTCGTTGCGGTGCTCCCGGCAATCGCTGCTCCCTTTATCGGCGGGTGGGTTATCACCTCGTTCGGATACCCACCTCTCTTTATCATGGTTCTCCTGCTGCTTCTTGCCTCTGGGATTCCGCTCCTCTACGCCAAACAAACTCACGAAAGCTATGCTGATTCCTATGGGGCGGTTTTCCGCAAGATTCTTTCCCCTGGAAACTGGAGACGCGAGGCGGTCTTTGCGGCAGCCTCCTCTGAGATTGGCATCAATCTCTACGTCTGGCCCCTCTTCCTCTTTTCTTTGGCCATTGGTTTTTCTGCGATCGGAGGGATCGCGGCATTCTCTCTTTTTGCTTCCGGCATCTTTATGCTTTATGTGGGGCGCATCTCAGACACTCCAGACCGCCCCTGGCTTTTGAATGTGGGGGCTGTGATGACATCCGTATCCTGGGTGTTTAAATACTTTGTCAGGACTCCTTTTGACGCTTTGCTCACGGATACCATCTACCGAGTATCCCGTTCCTCGGCCGCCATTCCCTACCAGACCTTGTTCTATGAGCGTGCGGCTCAGCAGGGCGGCAAGGCTGACGAGTATATTGTTTTTCGGGAGGTTGTCTCATCATTGGCGCGAGGGTTTACCTTTCTCACTTTGGCCGGGCTTTTCGTCTTTCTTCCTCATCTCTCAATCAACTCAATCTTCTTTGGGGGAGCAGTCATTTCCCTGGGCTTTCTTCTCTTTTCAAATCTTCCTACAATGAAGTCATGAAGTATCTGGACAAAACGGACCCTCAGGTTGCCCGCCTGGTGGCGCGGGAAATGAAGCGCCAATCTGAAACCCTGGACCTTATTCCTTCAGAAAACATCGCCTCAAAATCCGTCATGGAAGCCCTGGGATCCTCTTTGACGAACAAGTACTCTGAGGGATATCCGGCAAAGCGATACTATGCTGGCAACGCGGTCATTGATGCCGTTGAGCTTTTGGCTCAGGAGCGCGCACGCAAGGTGTTCCGTCTTGGAAAAGAATGGGGAGTGAATGTGCAGGCACTTTCGGGAGCTCCAGCGAACATGGCCGCGTACTTTGCCTTGCTCAAGCCCGGCGACAAGTTTATGGCTCTGCAGCTGACAAGCGGAGGGCATCTGACTCACGGGGACCCGGTCAATTTCTCAGGGCGTCTGTTTCGGCCGATCCACTACAATGTCACAAAAAAGGGAGTCATTGATTATGCCATGGTGCGTTCTCTCGCGCGTCGCGAGCGGCCGAAACTTATTCTGGCAGGATATACCGCGTATCCGAGAACCATTGACTTTGCAAAGTTCAAGAGCATCGCCAAAGAGGTCAAGGCGTACTTCATGGTGGACATGGCGCATATTGCAGGACTCGTTGCTGCTGGCGTGCATCCATCTCCCTTTCCGTACGCGGATGTGGTGACCACCACGACGCACAAGAGCCTGCGAGGACCGCGGGGAGCCCTTATTTTCTCGCGCAGGGACAGAATGATCAAAGTCGGGGCAAAGGAGATTTCGCTTGCACGAGCGATTGACCGCTCGGTGTTTCCCGGCTTGCAGGGAGGGCCCCATGACAACCAGACAGCTGCCATCGCTGTGGCCCTCAAGGAGGCGGCCACCCCGGCTTTCACAAGGTATGGGGTTCAGATCGTGAAGAACGCCAAGGCCCTTGCTGCAGCTCTCAATGGCATGGGGTATGAGCTGGTATCGGGAGGGACCGACAACCATCTCATTCTCATTGACGTGACCAACAAGGGGGTGACGGGAAGAGTCGCTCAGGACCGTTTGGAGGAGGCGGGCATTGTTGTGAATCGCAACACGGTGCCATACGAGCCGAGATCTCCTTTTGATCCTTCGGGTATACGCATTGGGACTCCTTCCCTGACCACGCGGGGCATGAAGGAAAGGGAGATGAGACAGGTTGCTTCTTTGATGGATCGGGCCATAAGGGAAGAAGGGATATCAAAAGTCAGAAAAGAGGTGCTTTCTTTGTGCAGGAAGTTCCCCGTGCAATGAAGATACTTTCCGGGGAAGCCATAGCTGAGCGTATTCTTGGGAGCCTCAAGGCAGAGGGTCTTCGCTTATCGGTCATCCAGGTTGGGGATAATCCGGTTTCAGGCGTGTACATAGAAAAGAAACGGGCAGCTGCAGAGCGCCTCAAAATACATTTTGAACTGTTCCGCTTCCCGGAAATCATTGCAGAGGAGGAGTTGTGTTTCGAGGTTGAGAAGATTCAGGAAGGGACAGACGGTCTCATCATTCAGCTCCCCTTGCCAAAGCATCTCGCTCAACAGAGGGTTTTAGACACCATCTCTCTCAAGAAAGATATTGATGTCCTGTCCTCGGTTTCTTTTGAGAAGTTTATCCAGGGCGAGTTTCCCGTGCTTCCTCCAACGGTCTGTGCGGTTTCAGAACTCTTGCGTGAGGCTGGCTGTGAGCTTCGCGGCAAGAAGGCGGTTGTCGTGGGGCACGGACGCCTTGTCGGAAGGCCCGTGTCCGTCTGGCTTTCCAATCAGGGAGCTGAGGTTTCTGTTGTGACAGAGGAAACGGAGAATCCGAGTTCAATTACGAGAGAGGCAGACATTCTCATTTCCGGAGTCGGCAAGCAGGGGCTCATCACAAAAGATATGGTGAAGAAGGGAGCTGTGGTCATTGATGCCGGTTCCTCAGTGGAGGGAGGAGAGACCAGGGGAGACGTTGCAGATGAGGTCAAAGAGGTGGCCGGTATGTTGGCTCCGGTCCCTGGAGGCGTGGGCCCTCTCACGGTTGCTTGTCTCTTGAGAAATCTTGTCATCTTGAGCGCATGGGAATAGATGTAGCGATAAGCGAGTGGGCGTTTTCTCTCGGGAGGCAAGCTGAGCCCCTTGTTGTCTTTCTGGCTCAGTACCTTCCGTACCTTCTGGGAGCCGCGGTTCTTATCTGGGTGCTTCAGAGAAGGGATGGAAAGATATTCCTTCAGCTTGCCGCAACCGCAATCCTTTCCCGCCTCATCTTTGTTGAGGCAATCCGTTTCTTTTGGGATCGGTCGCGGCCCTTCATTGAGCTTGGCTTCACGCCGCTCATTGAGCACGATCCGTCAGGGTCCTTTCCCTCGGGGCACGCGGCGTTTTTCTTTGCCCTTTCTGCTGTTGTATTTGCCAAAGACAAGAAAACAGGAATGGTATTTCTGTTCTTGAGTTCTCTCATTGTTGTAGCTCGCGTGTTTGCCGGCGTCCACTGGTTCTCCGATGTTCTTGCCGGAGCCGTTATCGGTGTGCTTTCTGCCTGGCTTATTTTAAAGCTGTTCTTGAAATAACCGGAGAGGTTGTTGAAGTGTTGGAAGTTGGTAGCGATTAACCTTAAAAGCAAGAAATCCTGTATCAAAGAATGACGGACAACCAGCGATGGCTTTCGAGTAAGTACCTTGCTTACAAAATACTCACAAACCTGTGGTTTGTGGGCGCAGTTTGGCTTTATTTTTACCGACTTTTTATAACTGACCGGCAGGTTGGTATTCTTGACGGTTTGGCATTTGCGGTCGGCCTCGTTGCAGAAGTGCCATCTGGCGCATTGGCTGATAGGTTCGGACGCGATAAAATGGTTAAGTTGGGACAAATACTTGCAGGAGGAGGAATACTGATGCAAGCATTCGGAAGTAGTTTCGTACCGTTTTTTGTCGGTCAATCTATCATGATGATTGGGGTAGCGTTTACGTCTGGCGCGGACGAGGCGCTCTTTTTTGGAAAGCTTAATTTCAAGCGCACGTCTCTAGATTGGCGCAAATTGGTAACACGTGGTTCTCAGGTTGCGCTTATAGGCGCACTCATTGCAACCGTTGCTGGAGGATGGTTGCACGTAGTCAATCCACGCATCCCTTGGGTTCTAACGGGTTTAGCATTCATGAGTTCTGCATTCTTGGTGTGGTCAGTCAAAGAACATAGACCAGCGAAAGACAAACAGAAGTTATTTGTAGAACTTCGAGAGCATTTGATGAGCATCAAAGTTGGTTTTGCGCAGTTTCGCGCGCCGCAATTGTTGCTGTACGTGCCAATCATTATTATCGTGCAAGGTCTCTTTTATGCAGCTGGCTGGGGGTTACTGCGCATTGTTTTACTTGACCGTTTTCATTTTGATCCTCTTTGGGGTTCTGTGGTGGTGGCGACAAGCAGCCTCGTTACCGTGGGCATACTAGCAATTATGCAAAAATATGCAGAAAGCATGAGCGAGAAACGTGTGCTTGCTCTCATTTCACTCGGAGCAGCTGCAAGCTTGTTGCTGGCGCTCGCGGACATTGGCATATGGGGGTATGCCGTTATCTTGGCACTGTATGCGGGAGAGCACACCCTTTATCCTTTTATGAGCGAGGTGCTCAACAATCGTGCTCCAGAAGATTACCGTGCGACGGTCTTATCTGTTGCCTCGTTCTTGAGGGCATTGCCCTATGTCGCGCTCGCGCCACTTATCGGGTATCTGAATATGCGCGGTGACCTTGAGTATTTCTTGGTTGGTTGGGCATTGCTCATTTGTATAGCAGTTTTGCTCTACCTTTTACTCAAAAAGAAAGATGCTCAAATACGTATAGTCCAGCAAGAAGTGGATATAGGAGTACGTGTACCAGAGATCTCTACAGAGCCATGAGAGAGATGGGAGCTGCAGCCCCGCCGTTTTTAAGTATTTCCTAAAAGCGGAGGCGGATAGTTTCCGTTCGAAGTTTATCTTGGTGCAGTATTCTTGAATTAGTCCGAACCGCTTCCATCGCGAACTGGACAATTTCAAGTTTTTCTTTGGCGGCAATTCAATTATGAACCAAGAAACTAAAAATTCAACGGATACTTTGCTTCACAATTCTTTCGTTCCGTCTGCTCCGTTGGCCAAGCTGATTTCAAAAAATCAAAGCTACAATAAAAATATTCACTACAATCTTTGTCAACATAATCAAATTGGGGATATTTTTCTGAAGGCAGAATACAAGTCATTGGACCGGTGCCGGTTTTGTAAGTACAGTTATCAACTTTCCGCTGACGAGAAGCCGTTTCGGCATCTGCATAACACTTATTTAGCAACGCTTGATTTTCTTGTCGCTTTTTTGAAGCTTCAAAATATTTTTGGTCTTGTTTCCACTCTGCAAGCCGTTCTTGGTAGGGTACAAAAACTTTAAAATAAACAACCCAAATGAAACTTACTAATAAAATCACCGCAATAACAATGATACTTATTTTGGAATATTTATCTAGAAATTCTTTGTTCATAGTATTTATTTTTAGAAATTATACATTTGGATATTTGCCATTATACTTTGCGTTTAAGCAATTGTTACAAAGTTTATGGAAAATTCCAGTTTCTTCTGTTTTAGTGTCGCAAAAAACCTTCTCTGCCTCGTTGAGTTCTTTTTGGCAAACTTCACAGATGTCAAAATTGTATCCAGATTTTGATTCGTATATCATATGATTAAAAATTTCCCCCCCCCAAGGGAAACCGCTTGTAAGTTTCGTCTTGGTGCCTGGGGTGGGATTCGAACCCACATGGGATTGCTCCCATGGCATTTTGAGTGCCACGCGTAAACCGTTCCGCCACCCAGGCCTGAAACTCCCACATCATACTGAATTTTCCCTATTTTGTAAACAGGGAGCACTCCGGGTTTGAGCAGGAAGGCCCCTTCTTTTTCTCAACAATGAGAGATTCGCAGGCCGAACATTTCTCTCCTGTCGGCTTGTCCCAGAGGGCAAAGTCGCATGCAGGGTATGTGTCGCACCCGTAGAAGGTCCGCCTGCTCTTGGTGCGTTTTGCCGTGAGCTCACCCTGCTTGCACTTGGGGCATTTA
>JAUYMI010000019.1 GCA_030698665.1 bacterium | reverse complement strand
GCTGTGTATGCCCGCAACATTATTGCCAACCACCCGTTTCTTGATGGAAACAAGCGTACTGGCATGACGTGCTCATCAGTGTTTCTTGAAGATAATGGATATAGCGTTGTCGCAGCTGAAGGAATGATTGAGGAATTCGCTCTGCGAGTCATTGAAGAAAAGCTGGAGATAGACGCTGTCGCAGTGTGGTTCAAGAAGCACACCAAAAGAATTTAGAGCGAGGATCGTTGGCTAGGTGGCGGAGTTGCGGAGCGATCCGGATCCGAGATCATCTCCCATATTTTGACAGACGAGAATAAATGTGATATCGTACGAGAGTTCGGCAAGGAGACAGAACTGCGAAGGCGTTTGCAGCTTCCATCGCAGAGGAGCTTGAGTGATCTCCTTACATCGTCAGGAGATTTTTAATTGGTAGGTATAAGTATTCCACCATGGAGATTAGAAACATAGCGATTATTGCCCATGTAGATCATGGGAAGACCACGCTTACCGACGCCATCTTGCGCCAGACCGGGGCCGCGGACAGCGAGGCAAGCATGGATTCAAACACGCTTGAAAAAGAGCGCGGCATTACGATTTATTCAAAGAACGCCGCCGTGATGTATAAGGGTACGAAGATTAACATTGTGGACACTCCCGGGCACGCGGACTTCGGTTCTGAGGTAGAGAGGGTTTTGCGCTCCATTGATTCGGTGTTGCTGGTGGTGGATGCGGCCGAGGGTCCAATGCCGCAAACCCGTTTTGTATTAAAAAAGTCTTTGGAGCTTGGGCTGCGGCCCATCCTGGTGATCAATAAGATTGATAAGCTGGGAGCGAATCCGGACCATGTGCACAATGAGGTGTTTGAGTTGTTCTCAGAGCTTGGGGCGACCAACGAACAGCTTGACTTTCCGGTGGTATACGCCGTGGCAAGAGATGGGATCGTGAAGCGAAATCTTTCTGATGAAGCAACGAATATTACTCCGGTGCTGGACGCCATTGTAGAGCACGTGCCCGTGGCTTCAAAAGACAGTGATAAGCCATTTCGCGCTCAGCCTTTTAACTTGGCATATGATAATTTCTTGGGACGTCTCGCAATCGTTCGCGTGCATAGTGGTAGTGTTCATGTCGGAGATACCATATATGTAAAAAAGCATTCCGGACAAACTACTCATCACAAGGTGACAAAACTATTTACATTTGATGGGGTTGTGAAAAAAGACGCGCTCGTTGTTGATGCTGGCGACATTGGCATCATTGCAGGACTCCCGGATGTGTATATTGGAGATACGTTGGCGAAATCCGCAGACGAAGCGTTGCTTGAGAGTATCTTGGTAGATGAGCCGACCATTGAGCTTACGTTTTTGGTCAACGATTCCCCGTTCGCCGGACGCGAGGGAAAGTTTGTGACAAGCCGGCAACTTCGAGAACGCTTGGAAAAAGAACTTGAGGTGAACGTAGGACTAAAGATAGATTTTGATACGCAGTCAGCCGAGCGCTTTGTCGTGTATGGAAGGGGGGAGCTGCACATAGCCATTCTGCTTGAAAACATGCGCAGGGAAGGGTACGAGGTGCAGGTCTCCCAGCCCCAGGTCATTATAAAAGAAATTGACGGGAAAAAGCACGAGCCTTTTGAGGAAGTCATCGTGGACGTGCCAGAAGAGTTTCAGGGAACCATCATTGAAAGGTTGGGTGTGCGAGGAGCGCACTTAATGCACATGGAGCTGCGGGAAGGCCGTTCTTTTATGCAGTTTGAAGGTCCCAGCCGCGGTTTGCTCGGGTACAGAAACCAATTTATCATAGACACGAAGGGAAATGGAATTCTGGCAAGCCGGGTCGTCGGGTACCGCCCATACGCAGGAGAAATCGCGCACAGGAGAGTCGGCTCCATGATTTCCGGGGCAACCGGTAAAGCGTTGGCTTACTCGCTTGATAATTTGCAAACCAGGGGCACCTTGTATATAAAAGAAAATACCGAAGTGTATGAGGGCATGGTCATTGGGAACACGGCGAAAGGGGAGCAGATGACGGTGAATCCCATCAAGGGTAAGCACCTTACGAATATGCGGGCTGCCGCAGCTGACGATGCAATCCATCTTACGCCTCCCCAGACGATAACCATTGAAACGGGGCTGGAGATTATGGATAAAGACGAGTATCTGGAAGTAACGCCTGAAAGCGTACGGTTGCGAAAGAGATATCTCACGGAGATAGGCCGCACGAGAGCGAAGCGGGAGCAAGGAGGAGAATCAATCTGAAACATGGAAGAAGACGTAAAAAAAGCGCTTGAGGAACAGCGGGAACTTCTCAACCGTGTGTACGACTCTGTTGAGAAGACGCGCAAATATTTCATGTGGACCCTGATTCTCTCCGTCGCGTTCTTTGTCGTTCCCTTGATTGGGCTTCTTATCATTATCCCTACGGTTCTGCGCACGTTGACGTCGGGGCTGGCTGGGTAAGTGATCTTGCGATTTTAAAGAAGTAAGAATAAGATAAGGATATGAAAAACCCGCGAGGCAAGATTCTGTGGATATTCATCATTGGAGCCGTTGTGTCCGGAATTGCCGCCTGGGCGTACTACCAGAATCAGCCGGGTTCCTACGATCAGTTAGCTGAGTGCCTCCAAGGGAAAGGAGTGGTGTTCTATGGGACTTTCTGGTGTCCTATTTGCCAGAGTCAAAAAGTGGCATTCGGCAGGTCGGCAAAGAATCTGCCGTACGTGGAGTGTTCTCTTCCGAGCGGGAGAGGACAGACCCAGGTATGCATAGAGGAGGGAATCCAATCGTATCCGACCTGGGAGTTCCAGGACGGTTCTCGCATAACAGGAGAGTTCACGCCAGCCGAGCTGGCAGAAAAGGCGGGCTGTGAGGTATCTCAATAAGATATGGGAGTGGTGGCATTCATTGGTCGGGCGCTTTCCTTCCTCACGGTTGCGGGGCAGGCTTGGCTAGTGGGAATCCTGGCATTGTTTATTTTTGCGAGAACCTCTGAACCGGTAAGGTTTCTGAGCCGGCACGCACTGCTTCTTTCCTTTCTGATTGCTCTTACGGCCACGCTCGGCAGTTTATTTTATTCTGAAGTGATGGGGTACGAGCCCTGTAAGCTCTGCTGGGTCCAAAGGATTTTCATATACCCGCAGGTCATTCTTCTTGGGATGGCTCTTGTGAAAAAACAGAGGTGGATTTTGGACTACGCGCTCGCCCTTTCCGTACCGGGGCTCTTTGTAGCCGGGTACCACTATCTTTTGCAGAGGGGACTTGAATCCTCTCTTCCCTGTTCGGTTGTCGGATACTCGGCTTCCTGCTCCCAGCGGTTTGTCATGGAGTTCGGGTACATTACCATTCCGCTCATGGCCTTTACGGCCTTTGCCCTCATCATTTTCCTGATTCTCCTTTCAAAGGTCGCAAAGCACTGATCCATGCGTGCGCACGCTGAATAGAGGATATCATCATTTGCATATGGCCAAAGAGCAAAGAAAAACTGTATATCGCAGTTCAATCACTGGTCGATTCGTCAGAAAGCAGGACGTGAAGCGCAACCCCAAGAAGACCGAGTCCCAGCGGGTTCGCGTAAAGTAGGAGTTTTAAAGAGAGAACGCAACGGAAGAGAAAGTCGCTTCTGTGTCGAAGAGTCAACGCCGCGGTTCTGTCGCGGTGTTGTTTTTCTATTCCCCAACAATCAGGAGAGAGGCATAGAGGACGAGAACGCCCAAAACAAGAAGACCGCTTTTGAGAAAGGCGAATCCCCGGCGTTTCTCATAATGGATCTCGGGGATGATGTCTGAGGTGGCAATGTAGATAAAGAAGCCCGCGGTCAAGGCGAGGAAGACGGGAAGGTATCCTTGCAAAGCTGAGCCGAAGGCGTAGGCACCGAGAGCTCCCGCAAAGGCGGCCAGCGAGCTCATGAAGTTTATCCCCAGCACCTTTCTGGGCGAGAGGCCCTTGTGCAAGAGAAGGGAGAAGTCCCCGATCTCCTGGGGGATTTCGTGAGCCGCTATGGCAAAGGTCGTGACGATTCCCAAAGGAATGCTGACGAGAAAGGTTGTCGCAATCACGACTCCGTCAATGAAGTTATGCAGGGTGTCCCCAACGACAATCAAGGGGATGGTTGACCCGCCCCGGCCTTCTTCCTCGTGGTAGGATTCTTCGTGGCGGTGAAATAAGTGTATGAGCTGTTCTGTGAGAAAGAAGAGGAGGAGTCCCGCAAGGGTCCAGGCAAGCACGATGTCTGTTCCAAGCGTCCCTTCGCGTATGGCTTCTGGCAGGAGATCCAGGAAGGCGGTTGCGAGAAGGACGCCCGCGGCAAAGGCAGTGAGAAAGTGCGAGAGCTTTCGTGAAAGCTCCGACTTGAGCAAAAGAAAGACGCCGCCTATGAGCGAGCCAGCGCTTCCCAAGAATGTGAAGAGAAGAATGTAGGTCAAGGGTGACATGAGCGTTGCTGTACGAGGTTGATATGATGATATCCTAATGCCAAACCCGTGCTTGGTCAACGCGTGCTTGACAGGGAATCAATCCTGAGCTTTTCTTTTTCTTTTGAGAATTGGTACAGTATCAGAATGAGCAAGGAACTTCAAACAGCAATGGAGGCGGCGAAGGCGGGAGCCGAGGTTCTGAGTCAATACTTTGAGGGCGTCTTCACCCGACGGACAAAGGAGGACACCAGCTTGGTCACCCAGGCGGATGTTGAGGCAGAACGTGCAATCGTGAAACGGATCAGAGCGTCCTTTCCAGACCATCAGATCTTGGGGGAAGAAGGGGGAAGCTACGCGGGGGAGCCGTCGGTCACGTGGCACATTGACCCCTTGGACGGAACCATGAATTTTGCCAACAGCATTCCCATCTTTGCCGTCTCAGTTGCCTTAGTGAAAGACGGTATGGTGACGGTCGGGGTCGTGTGCAACCCCGCTACCAACACGCTGTTTTCGGCCGAGCGGGGGAAGGGAGCTTTTGTCAGCGGTTCTCCCATGAGGGTGTCAGATCAGGACGCCTCTCAGGCCATGGTGACTGCTGGAAGCTCAAAGACCGAAGGAGACAGGAGGAGTGAGGATGCATTCGGAGCCGCCATGAGGTCGCGCACGAAGTATCGGCGGAGATTGGGGAGCTGCGCCCTTGAGCTTGCATTCGTGGCACGAGGCGGTACGGAAGGGTTTGCTTGTTTTGGGCTCAATACCTGGGATTATGCTGCAGGAACCCTGCTCGTGGAAGAGGCAGGAGGGAGAATCACTGACTTTGCGGGAAACCCCTGGAAGTTCCCTGATCCTCACTTTATCGCCTCAAACGGAGTGATGCATGAGGCCTTGCTGGAGGCGGTTGCCGGTTTGGAGGGCTAGAGTATGCGGCTCTCCTTTGCCACAAGCAATGAGATGAAGGTGAAGGAAGCTCAGGAGATTTTGGGGTTCCCTATTGAGATTTGTCCTTTGGAGATTCCAGAGATCCAGTCCCTTGATATTGAAGAGGTGGCAAGGGACAAGGTACAGAAGGCCTACGAGATTGTGGGAATTCCTGTGTTTGCCGACGACGGTGGGCTCTTCTTTGAGGCGTGGTCGGGATTCCCGGGCCCCTTGGTAAAATACTTATTAGAGTCAGTCGGGATCGAGGGAATTCTCAGGATGCTGGAGGGGTTTGAGGATCGGAGGGCCCTTGCCAAGGGAGTCATTGCATACTGTGACGCGTCGGGCGTGCGTATCTTCACGGGAGAAGTGCGGGGCTTGATCCCTCCAAGTCCGCGGGGAGAGCGGTGGGGGTGGGATCCGATCTTTGTCCCGGAAGGCCAGAGCAAGACCTATGCTGAGATGTCTTTTGAAGAGAAGAACAGGATCTCCCACCGCAGAAAGTCGCTAGAGAAGTTTCGCACATTTCTGGCCTCGTGATACAATAGTACTCCATGAAGATTTCGCAGATTCTTCCCCAGTTTGAAAAGACAAGCGCCCTCCTTATCGTGAGCGGCAAGGCGGGAGCCGTGCTGTACCGCGCCTCCGAGGGTGAGATAGAGGAGGTATCCTCTTTCCGCGTTGACCCCGTGCGGTACTCAGACAAGGAAGGATTCTCTCAACGCTCTGGTCAAGGCAGGGTCTTTGCCTCAGGTTCGTCCTTGGAGGCGCCAAAAGAGAAGGAGCGCAAGGAGTTCTTCAAGAACTTGGAGGATCACCTCAAGCGCCTCAATCCAGAAACAGCCAAAGAGTGTTTCCTCTTTGCGCCAGGGCATCTGGTGCAGGAGATCAAAGAGCACCTTCCCATTCATCTCCAGGAACGCATGAAGAAAACCGTTGAGGGAAACTTCGTTAGCCACCATCCCTTTAAAATTTTAGAGAAGCTCACATGAGGATTGAAGTGAAGTCGCCACACCTGCAGATGGATCAGGCCCTCAAAGAGTACGTTGCCATGCGTCTGGGTAAGGTTGCCAAGTTCGTGCGCTCTCTTGAGAAGGAAGAGGAACTGATTTGTTTTGTGGAGCTTGCTCGTACGACCCACCGCCACAAGCACGGCGAGTCCCTGTTCTACGCTGAGGCTATGCTCCAGTTGCCTGGAGTGAAACTGAGATGTGAGGAAACAGCCCCTGACATCCGCAAGGCAATAGACGAATTGCAAGAGACATTGGAGAGAGAAGTGAAGAAGTATAAAGGCAAAAAGGTCGTTCAACGCTAATCAGTAGTACATTCATGCAGGAACAGAGAATCAAAACCATTCTATGGGCAGCCCTCGTGGTCGGAGTCCTTTCGTTCTCCTACGCGGCTCTCAGCTACGCCTCTTCCTTTGCCAGGTCGGCTCAGCCTTCGTCCTTCCAGGTTTCAGGAGAGGGGAAGGTGGTGGCGGTCCCCGACGTAGCCCAAGTTACCTTCAGTGTCCTTACGGAAGGAGGCCTGGACGTATTAAAGCTTCAGCAGGAGAATGCGGAGTTTATGAACCAGGCGATCGCCTTCCTGAAAGAGCAGGGGATTGCAGAGAAGGATATTAAAACGCAGAACTACTACATCTCCCCGCGCTATCAGTACTGTATAGGGGATTCTGGTATCTGCCCGCCGGCCCAGATCGTCGGGTACTCCGTGACTCAGTCCTCGCAAGTGAAGATTCGGGACTTTACCAAAATTCCCGGTGTTCTCTCGGGAGTTGTGGAGCGGGGAGCAAACGCGGTGTCCAACCTCTCGTTTGTCATAGATGATGCTACGGAGTTGCAGAACGAAGCTCGCACGGAGGCCATTGGGCAGGCACAAGAGAAGGCCAGGGCCATTGCGTCGGCCGGAGGATTCCGTATCGGGCGTCTCATCTCGGTAACTGAGAGCGGGGGGAGTACCCCTCCCATCTATACAGCCGAGCGCGCGTACGGAGGTTTCGGGGGAGCAAGTCCTGCTCTAGAGCCCGGTTCCCAGGACGTGATAGTCAGCGTAATGCTTCAATACGAGATTCGATAAGAGGAAAATTCAACTCATCATAGGAAAGACGGCCCTCATGGGCCGTTTTTTCGCAGTGCCTGGAATTCTTCTGGCGTAAGCGATCGCGAGTATCCACAGGAGATGCACTGGAGTTCCGGAGGACTCGCGCGCCGCTCCACGATGAGGCCGCTTTTGCATCGCGGGCATTTCAGAAGCGCCACGTTTTCCTCCTTTCCTACTCTAGTATATCAAAGTATGCGCGTTTTTATATCCGAGGGCTCCACCGCATCCTGGATTGTAAAGGGGCCCACGCGGGTCCGCTCCAGGGCGGTAAGATAGGCGCCAACGCCCAGAGCTCTTCCAATGTCTTCAGCAAGGGACCGGATATAGGTGCCAGACGAGCAGGCGATCTTGAGTTTTGCTTTGGGATACTCAAAGGAAAGAATCTCAATGGAGGAAACGGTGACGTGACGGGGAGGAGGCGTTACTGGTTTTCCCTTTCTGGCAAGGAGGTATGCTCTCACGCCTCGTATCCTTACGGCCGAGTACGCGGGAGGGGTCTGTTGAATGGCTCCTGTAAATTCGGGAATCACCCTTTCTAAATCTTCTCTCGTGATTTTCCGGTCTGAAATCCGAGCAATCTTTCCTTCGGGGTCTCCCGTAGAGCTTTCTTCTCCGAACTTCAGGATTGCCACGTACTCTTTGTCGCTCTCTGCGATTCTGCCGAGTTCTTTCGTGTTCTCCCGCCCGATTCCAACAACAAGGACGCCCGTTGCGAAGGGATCCAGAGTGCCCGCATGGCCCACGCGCTTGACCCCCGTCAGCCCCCGGATCTCGTTCACGACGTCATGGGAGGTTATGCCCGGAGGCTTGTTTACAGGTATGAGCATAGGTTGCTCTATGATACAATATCCCAATGACTTTGAAAGAACGGATCCAGTCGTTTCTCCAGGGCGAGGTCTCCAACGATCCTGAAGTTCTCTCTGCCTACAGCACGGACGCCAGCCTTTTTCGCCAGATGCCAAAGCTCGTCTGTAGCCCTCGGAGCGTCATGGATATCCAGCAGCTCGTCGCTCTTGCCGGCAAAACCAAAGGTATCTCCCTTACCTGCAGGGCAGGGGGGAGCGACATGACCGGGGGTCCCCTCGGAAGTTCTATCGTGGTTGACGTGGCTTCTCACATGCACAAGCTCAAGAGCATTGAAGGGAATACGGCAATCGTGGAACCCGGCATGAGGTACCGGGATTTTGAAAAAGAAACGCTCAAGAAGGGACTACTTCTGCCTTCGTACCCCGCTTCCCGGGAACTTTGCTGCGTTGGAGGAATGGTTGGGAACAACGCAGGAGGCGAAAAGGGGCTGCGGTACGGAAAAACCGAGAAGTACATTGAATCTCTTCGTGTTGTGCTGGACGACGCGGAGGAGTATGAGTTTCGAGCGCTCACGCCCTCAGAACTCAAGAGCAAGATGCGCCAAAAGGGCCGCGAGGGAGAGGTGTATCGCAAGATGTTCCGCCTCTTGGAGGCGAACGGAGAGCTTATCGCAAAGGCAAAACCCGATGTTTCAAAGAACTCGGCTGGATACGCTTTGTGGAATATATGGGACGGCAAGCGCTTTGACCTTACTCAGCTCTTCTGCGGTTCTCAGGGCACACTTGGCATCATCACGGAGATCACCTTCCGCCTTGTCCGTCCAAAGAAGCACACGCGCCTCGGAATTCTCTTTCTTCGCAACTTTGAGATTCTTCCTGACCTTGTCAATCAGCTCCTTCCCTTAAAGCCCGTGAGCATGGAAACCTTTGACGAGAAAACACTCAAGCTCGCCCTGAGATTCTTTCCCGAGATCGCCCGGCGGGTTGAAGGGAAAAATCTTCTCTCCTTGCTCCTCCAGTTTATTCCGGAGTTCTTCATCGGAGTTCGCATGTTGGGGTTTCCCAAGCTCGTCGTCCTTGTGGAGTTTGAGGAGGATACGCGGAGTCAGGTGAGGGCCAAGACCGAGAAGTTGCGCAAGCTCGCCCGGAGCTCAAAGATTCACTGTCGCATCCTCAAGAGCGAGAAAGATGCTGAGAAGTACTGGGTGATTCGGCACGAGAGCTTCAATCTTCTGCGAGAGCACGTGGCGGGAAAACGCACTGCTCCTTTTATAGACGACTTCATCGTCCAGCCCCGGTATCTTCCCCAAGTGATTCCTAAAGTATTTGAGATTCTCAAGCGCTACAAGATTGAGGCAACACTTGCGGGGCACGCTGGATCTGGAAACTTTCACATCATTCCCAAAATGGATCTTTCCCGGGCCGAGGAGCGAGCGAAAATCAAAAAGGTTTCAGATGAGGTTTACGATCTCATCGTGCAGTACAAGGGTTCCATTACGGCAGAGCACAACGACGGGCTCATCCGTACCCCGTACTTGGAAAAGATGTATGGGCCTCGCGTGGTGCGCTTGTTTAAAGAGGTAAAGAAGATCTTTGACCCAAAGGGAATCTTCAACCCCGGCAAGAAGGTGGGAGGAAGCATTGCAAAATCAATGAGGCTTGTCTGGCACGAGTAAGAACCATGCCCCCCCTGCCTGCGCAGGCAGGCGCGCAGAACCCTGTTGCTGGGTAGTAATCCACAGAAAGCCAGATGTTGTATGCTTGACCCCGGTTCGAAGGAAGGGGATAATACGAGTGTTCTTTCAGAGATGGTGTTCAGTGGAAGCTGGTGAGATTCCAGCGCTCCCCCGGAACGGTTACAGCCCGGTCGTCTGAACTCCTGCAATACGTGTGGCAGTGCTTCCTCGCGGGAGGGAGTCCGGTCACCTGAGCCAGGTTTTTCCTGGTCAAGGTGCTGACTCTCCAGAGTCGTTTTTTATTCCATGAGAACCACCCTTTCCATTTTTAGCTTTCTCGTTCTGGCATCCGTGCTGGTGTTTTCCGGTCAGGGGATCCAGGCCTCGTCCGTTTCAGACGCTTTATCGTACCTCACAACACAATCTTCCTCTCCCTGGATCGTCATGGCGCAGGCTGCCGCCGGCCAGATCCCTGACACTTCATCTCTTTCGGTTTCCGGCTCCGCTGCTTTGGACCTTGAGGCTCCCATGCTTGCTGCCTCGGCCGCTGGAAAAGACCCCCGCACCTTCTTTCCAGAAGACCTGGTGGCAAAGCTCAAGGGGTTCTCTGACGGAACGCAGATCGGGGACGAGGCAACTTTGAATGATGACATCTTTGGACTTCTGGCTCTTCTCTCTGCTGGAGAGCCGCTCTTAGACCCCGTAATTCAGCAGGAGAAGGCGTATCTTCTCACTCAGCAGGCAGAAGATGGGGGATGGGCGTTTGCCGTTGGGGGCACGAGCGACACCAACATGACCGCCATGGCGCTTTCTGCCCTCATTGAGGCGGGCCTCTTTCCTTCAGACCCTGTCATCCAGTCAGCCGTCTCGTACCTCAGGTCAGCTCAGAACGACGACGGAGGGTTTCCATATGATCCTGCGAGCCCGTTTGGCACGGACTCTGATGTTTCTTCCACCTCGTGGGTGATTTCCGGGCTTTTTAAGGCGGGCGAGGATCCCGCGTCCTGGACCAAGGGCGCCTCAAATCCCCTCGCGTATCTTCTTTCCCGTCAGACGAGCGGGGGATGGTTTGACGACGGCTTTGGAGAGAACAGTTTCACCAAGCTCTCAACTTCGTACGCTGTTATTGCTCTCTCTGAAGCCTCCTACCCAGTGAGGAAGGTTTCTCGCAGTATTCCTGAGATTTCTCTTCGGGTGGAGGGAAGCGGGGGAACGCTGTGCTCGGCAAACGTGAAGGCCGCAACCGCCCTTGAAGCGGTGGAGGCAGGCTCTTTACAGTGCGGGTACTCGTATGTGATTGAGAATACGGATTTCGGGTCGTACCTGAGTTCCGTTGCCGGGGAAACGGCGCAGGGTGTTTCGGGCTGGCTGTACCGCGTGAACTGGATATCTCCCTCCATTGGAGCTGCGGACTTTGATCTTGTTCAGGGCGATAGTTTGCTCTGGCACTATGGGATCGGTTCCACTCAGCCCCTGCGTCTCACGACTGGAAGCGAGACGTATACGACCGGCAGTCAGGTCTCGGGCATCGTTCAAACGTATGACGGTACGTCTTGGGCTGGGCTTGAGGGCGCCTCAGTGCTTGTTGCCGGGGAAACGTTTCAAACAACTGCCGGAGGATCATTCGCGTTCTTGGCTGACGAGTCAGGAGTTTTTGAAGTGAGGGCTGAGAAGGAAGGATTTGTCAGGTCGCCTATCGCCGTGGTGATTGTCGGGGAGAGCATTCAGGAGTTGTTCCTCACAGTTGAGGTCGGAGAGGGATCTTTGGGAGATGAGGCGCCTACGACTCCGGAGGTTGCCTTTTCCGTATCCTCCTCTGGGATCTCTTTTGGCAAGTTGGGTCCCGGCGGAAGCGTTGAGAGGGAGTTGATCCTCTCAAACGAAGGAACCAAGGATCTGCAGGTGCGCTCGCAGATCAAGGGGGACGAGGCCTTCTACTTTCTCAAGATAGACAGCGTGCTGTGGTCTTCGTTCCAGACGCTCCTTGTCGCTCACTCTGAAAAGAATGTTTCCCTGAATCTCTCTTTTCCTTCCCAGTTCTCCTCTTTTGGGATCAAGCAGGGGACGCTGATGTTTTGGGGGCAACTTGCAGGATCATGAGGTACGCGCTCGTGTGCATGGGGTTTTCCTTATTCCTTCCTCTTTGGGTTGCCTCAGCGCAGATTGGCATTGGCGTGAGTCCGGCCCAGCTTCAGCTTGAGGCAACGGAGTTTCCCGTGAGCGCGACTCTGTTCGTCAAGAATACTTCAGAGACGCCCCAAGTGATTGAGGTTCTGCTGGGGATCCCCCTGCCTGCGCAGGCAGGCTTGTCTCAGAAGGTCACTCTGACCCCAAGCAAGTTTGCGGTTGCCGCGGGGGAGACCGTCCGGGTTTTCGTGGAGGTTGAGGCACCCGTGCAGGGCAAGCTTGCCGTGGTTTCAGTGCGCCAGACACCCGAAGGACTGAGCACGGGAACCGGAATTGAAGTTCCCCTGAACGTGTCTGAGTCAAGGTCTTTTGCCTCTTGGCTCAGAGCAAGCATGCATGATCTGCCTCTTCCTTCTTTGCCCATCGCGCTCGGAGCTTTGATGCTCTTTGGGCTCCTTAGGATTCTTTTATTCATACTAAGAGAAGAAAAGAGGACAGGGAGGGTCGTGAGGGGTGTGCTCGTGCAGGGAGAAGCGGTATCATTTGAGTGATATGAAAGCATTCATACGCCACCACAGGGGTCTTGCTGTCTGCGTGCTGGGTGTTCTGATCTTTGCTGTGGGGGTGGGAGTCGGCACACAGCTCGGATTCCAAGAGGAGTCGGCCCCAGCCGGAGGTCAGATCTTCACTGATCTCACTCTGGACTATGGCAATGGAGACACGCAGTCCTTTCCCAAAGAGGTGCTCGCAACGGGCGGCACTGTGTTAGATCAGCTCAAGGCCGTGCAGGTGAGATACGGGGTTCCTCTTGAGATGAGGAGCTTTCCTGGCATGGGGGAGTTCGTGGAAGGAATTCACGGGGTTCGCAACACGAACATGAAGTACTGGCAGTTCTGGGTCAACGGCACGTATGCGGAGGTTGGAGCAAGCCAGTATGTACTCTCTAACGGAGATCAGGTTCTCTGGAAGCGTACGGACGAGCAATAGGGGAGTTCCAGCCCCCTTTTTTCTTTGGTATACTACAGCCATGATATTTCTCGCCTCTGATCATGCCGGATTCGCCCTGAAAGAGAGCATCAGAAAGATGCTTGAGGAGATGGGCAGGGAGGTTAAGGACATGGGAGCTTTTGAGCTGGATCCGGACGACGACTACCCGGACTACGTTCTGCCAGCGGCCAGAAAGGTGGCAGAGAACGTGAAGGAAAACCTTGGCATCATATTTGGAGCCTCCGGGCAGGGCGAGGCTATGGCCGCAAACAAGGTGAAGGGGATTCGGGCAGCCGTGTACTACGGAGGGCCACTAGATATCGTTCAGCTTTCAAGAAAACACAATGACGCCAACGTCCTGTCTCTCGGGGCAAGATTCGTGAACGAGGAGGAAGCAAAGGAAGCAGTACGCGTCTGGCTTGAGACGGAGTTTGAAGGGGGGAGACATGAGCGTAGGATGCGGAAGATTGCGGATGCCGAACGATGAGTGTCGTCATTCCTTCCATTCTGACAGACGAGATCTCCGACCTTGAAACAAAAGCGCGGGTCCTGGAAGGTGTGTCTGAGCGCCTTGAAATAGACGTGATGGACGGAACTCTGGTGCCCGAGCGTTCAGTGTCTCTCAATGATGTAAAGAGAGTCGGGCTTCCTTTTTCACTCAACATTCACTTGATGGTGAAAGATCCTGCCCTATACCTTCCCTGGTGTTCTGACCTGGGAGCTTTTAGCGTGGCAGTCCATACGGAGTCCGAAGCAAACATGGAATCTCTTTTGTCTGAGATGAAGACCAGGGGGTTTGAGCGCATCTTGGCCGTGAACCCGGAGACCGAGGTTGATTCGGTTTCCCCGTTTGAAGACCTCATTGAGGGTATTCTCATTATGAGCGTGGTTCCGGGCGCCCAGGGCAGGAAGTTTGCCGAGAGCTCCCTATTAAAGATTAGGGAGGCGAAGGAAAGATTTCCAAACCACATTGTAGGGGTGGATGGGGGAGTCAATGAGGAGAATGTCCGTGAGATTATGGAAGCTGGAGCTGACTACATGGTGGTGGGGAGTGCGATATGGAAGTCCGCTGAGCCCAAGCAAGCGTTGAAGAGATTGCAGGCGATGGTACAATGAGCAGTATGCAAAAGCGCTACACCTTTCCGCAGCTGGACAAGATGGCCAACATCATGCGCCAGGACATTATCACCATGCTCCTTGAGGCCGGGTCCGGACATTCAGCAGGTCCCCTCGGCATGGCCGATGTTTTTGCGGCCCTGTACTTTTCCATACTCAAGCATGATCCAAAGCGCCCCCTATGGAAGGATAGAGACCGGCTCATCCTCTCCAACGGGCATATCTGTCCTGTGAGGTATGCTGCTATGGCGAGGGCGGGATACTTCCCCGTCAAAGAACTCATGACCTTACGGAAGCTTGGGTCCCGTCTCCAGGGGCACCCGGAGCGGACTCGATTGCCTGGACTGGAAACCACCTCAGGCCCCCTCGGGTCCGGTCTCTCTCAGGCCGCGGGCATGGCCTATGTTGGAAAAAAGATAGACGGAGCTGACTGGCGGGTGTACTGCATCATGTCAGACGGCGAGCAGGAAGCCGGGAACACGTGGGAGGCCGCCATGTTCGCTGGCAAGAACCGCCTCTCCAACCTCACGGCAATCCTTGACCGCAACAACATTCAGATTGACGGGTACACGGAAGATATCATGCCGCTGGAACCCTTGAGGGCAAAGTATGAGGCCTTCAATTGGCACGTGCTGGAAGTGGACGGCCACAACATTGAAGAGGTCGTTGACGCGTGCAATATGGCAAAAGCCATTCAGGAAAAGCCCGCTCTCATTATCGCCCACACGATACCCGGGAAAGGAGTGAGCTTCATGGAAAACGAATTTGAGTGGCATGGCAAGCCCCCAAAGGCAAGCGAGGCCAAAAAAGCACTGGCCGAACTGAGAACCCTGGGAGGCAAGATTACTTCAGAGCATGAATAAATACTTGACTGACAACCTGTTTGGACGAGATATAAAAAAAGCTCCTACCCGCAATGGATACGGAGAAGGATTGCTTGAGGCCGGAAGGAAGAACAAGGATGTTGTGGTGCTGTGTGCCGATCTTACGGAGTCCACGAGATCAGAGGCCTTTGCCAAGGAGTTTCCAGAACGCTTTATCGAGGTTGGGGTGGCAGAGCAGAATATGGCTGCTTTGGCAGCCGGGATGGCGCTTGCTGGCAAGATTCCCTTTATCTCTTCCTACGCAGCGTTTAGTCCTGGGAGGAACAATGAGCAGATACGCACGACCATTGCCATCAATGACGTTGGGGTAAAGATCGGAGGGGCGCACGCAGGCGTCTCCGTGGGACCCGACGGGGCGACTCACCAGGCGTTAGAAGACATGGCGCTCATGCGCGTTATGCCAAACATGAAGGTTATCTCTCCATGCGATGAAGTGGAAGCAAAGAAGGCGACGATTGCCGCAGTCACAATCCCGGGACCCGTGTACCTGAGATTTGCGAGGGCAGCAACCCCGGTTTTCACTACCGACAAGACGCCCTTTGTTTTTGGGAGAGCCGAGGTGTTTGTTCCAGGAAGGGATGGTACTATTGTGGCGACGGGTCCTCTGGTCTACGAAGCCCTGCTCGCCTCGCGCCGGTTGGCGAAGAAAGGCATCTCAGTTGAGGTGATTAACTGCCATACAATAAAGCCGCTGGACGAAAAGACCATTGTTGCTTCAGCAAGAAAGACAGGATGCGTAGTCACCGTGGAGGAGCATCAGGTTGCTGGCGGACTCGGAGGGGCCGTGGCTGAGGTCTTGGCGAGGAAGCTGCCGGTTCCCATGGAGTTTGTTGGCATGCAAGACAGGTTTGGAGAATCAGGAAGTCCAGAGGAGCTTTTGGCGAAGTTTGGCCTGGATGCCAGTGGTATAGAGAAGGCAGTGAGGAAGGTATTAAAAAGAAAACTATGAGGACGTATGATGTCATCTCAATAGGAGATACGACGCTGGACGTGTTTTTGGAGCTGGAGGAAGAGACAAAGGTCATTTCCGATCCCAGAAGCAGGAAGCGGTATCTTGGTTTGGTGTTCGCTGAAAAGATTCCGGTCAAGAAGTTTACCTCTATCCCCGCAGTGGGGAACTCGGCCAATGTGGCAGTTGGCACTTCCCGTCTCGCTCTCAAGACGGCTTTCTACACGCACCTGGGGGATGACTCAATTGGTGAAGAGATGCGGAGTATTCTTGTACAGGAGGGCGTGGCTCCAGAGTACATTCAAAGAGACAAGGGAAAGGCGAGCAACTTTTCAGCCGTACTCAACTACAAAGCCGAACGCACCATTTTGGTTCACCACGAGCACAGGAAGTACCGGCTCCCCAAGTTTGCACCAGCAAGGTGGGTGTACTTTAGCTCCGTAGCTCCGGGACATGAGAAGCTTCACTCACAGATTCCTTTGTATATCAAAAAAACCGGCGCCAAGCTTGCTTTCAACCCGGGAAGCTTCCAGCTGCACGAAGGAGCTTCGGGCCTCAAAAAGATTCTTGCTGTTTCCACCGTGCTGTTTTGCAACCGCCAGGAAGCCCAGGACATCGTGGGCAGGGAGATGGACATTAAAAAGCTGCTGGAGAAGCTGAGGGGACTGGGACCTGAGATCGCGGTGATCACGGACGGGCCGAAGGGATCCTACAGCTACGACGGCGAACGATTTCTCTTTTTAAAAATCTTTCCTGCTCCCTTGGTGGAGCGTACGGGAGCGGGAGACGCATACTCCACCGGTTTCATCTCGGCCTTGGCTCACGGAAAGGATGTGGGGGAGGCCATGCGGTGGGGGACCATCAACTCAGCCTCCGTCATTCAGCGCATTGGGGCTCGGGAAGGATTATTGAAAAAGAAGGAGATGGCAAAGATGGTAGCTGCGCGTCCGAGATTCCAGCCGAGACAGCTATGAAGAAGGTCTTTTCTACGCGCCAGCTTCCGGGAGATGCGTTCTCGCGCCTCCGCAAAAAGGGGTACCAGGTTCAGGTGGGCTCCCGCACTTCTTCCCTGTTGCGACAGGTGTTCATGTCAAAGGCAAAGGGAGCTGACGCTCTCATCACCCTGCTCACCGATCGCGTTGACGGGGAGGTGATGGATGCCGTGGGGCGCCAGCTCAAGGTGGTGGCGAACTACGCCGTCGGCTTTGACAACATTGACCTGGCTGCGGCAGCAAAGCGCGGCATTCGCGTCACGAACACGCCGGGAGTTCTCGCGCAAGCCGTTGCAGAACACACGGTGGCCCTTCTCTTGAGCGTTGTAAGGAGGATTCCAGAATCAGAACGATTTTTGAGAAAGAAGCTGTATCGGGGTTGGGAACCGGAGCTCTTTTTGGGGGCCGAGCTTGCAGGTAAGACTCTGGGACTCGTCGGGCACGGCCGGGTCGGCTGTCGGGTAGCTGACATCCTCAAGAGGGGATTTGACATGAACGTTCTGTACTATGACGTGGTGCGCGACAAGAAAGCCGAAGGTGTCTGTGGCATTCAGTACGTGTCTTTTATTCGTCTGTTGCGGGAGGCCGATGTCGTGAGTCTGCACGTTCCCTTGTTCGCTTCAACCCGCCACTTGATTTCCTCTTCCCAACTGAGAACCATGAAAAAGACAGCATACCTTGTGAATACGTCCCGTGGTCCTATCGTTGAGGAGAGGGCGCTTGTTTCGGCCCTTAAGAAAAAGGAGATCGCGGGTGCTGCCCTGGATGTGTTTGAGAACGAACCCAGGCTCGCTCCCGGGTTGGTACAGATTGAGAACGCTGTGCTCACTCCGCATACGGGCTCAGCAACCGTGGAAGCGCGGACCAGCATGGCTGACCTTGTGGCAGAGAATGTGATTGCGGTATTGTCGGGAAAGAATCCCCCAAATCTTGTACACCTATGAAGACAAGAGACGCCATACTCGGATTTTCAGAACAGTTTGCTTTTGATCCTGTCGTTGAAGGGGGGAAGCTGTCAAAGAAGGAAAAGTTCGTGCTCGCCGGCATGGGCGGCTCTCACTTGGCTGGTGACATCCTGAAATCCTTTAACCCCTTCTTGGACATCGTCATTCACCGCGACTACGGCCTTCCGGCGCTTCGCGATTCTGATCTTAGAGAACGTCTCTTCATTGCAAGCAGCTACTCTGGGCAAACCGAGGAGGCGATCAGCTCCTTTCAGGTTGCGCAAGAAAAGAAGCTTCTGCTTTGTGCGGTCTCTATGGGGGGAAGGTTGCTGGAGCTGGCCCGCGAGCACAAGGTTCCCTTCGTCCAGCTCCCGGACACCGGGATCCAGCCAAGATCCGCCCTGGGGTTGAGCTATCTTGCCATTCTGAAGGTTATGGGGCGGGAGGAAGAGCTGACTGAGGCAAAAAAGATCGGGGGAGCCCTTGATCCTTTATCTTTGGAAGACGAGGGGCGTGAGTTGGCTTCCTGGTTGGAGGGGCGCGTGCCTGTCATCTATGCCTCAGAGCGGAATAGTTCCCTTGCCTATAACTGGAAGGTGAGGCTCAATGAAACCGCCAAGATTCCGGCCTTCTTCAACGTCTTTCCCGAGCTTAACCATAACGAGATGACGGGGTTTGACGTCCAAGAAGGTACAGAGAAGCTCGCCTCGCGTTTTGCCTTTCTGATCCTGCGGGACACCAACGACCACCCAAAGATTCAAAAGCGTATGGAGATTTTAAAGAAGCTCTATGAAGAAAGAGGGTTTCCGGTCCTGAGTTTGAACATTCAGCGGGACTCCGTACTTGAGAGAGTATTTACTTCCATCCTTTTGGCTGACTGGACGGCACTCGCTTTAGCTGAGCACTATGGAACAGACCCTGATGAGATTCCTATGGTACAGCAGTTCAAGGACATGGTAGAATAGGGTATATGGCATCTGAACTCAGAGAGTTTGTCAAAGAGGCCTTGTTGAGAGGGAGCTCGCGGGAAGAGATACGGAGTATCCTTAAAGAGGCCGGGTGGGATCTCAAGGAGGCAGACAACGCGTTGGGAGCTTTCGCTGAGGTCGCGTTTCAGGTTCCTGTCCCCAAACCCAAAACCTCTCTGGAGGCACGAGAGGCTTTCTTGTATCTTGTCTCTTTCATAACGCTTTTCATCTCTGCCTTCAGCTTTGGAGCTTTGGTATTCCAGTTCGTCAATATCTGGATTCCAGATCCCTTAACAACTTACTACGCTGATGCTTCCTACGGTGCCCTGCGCTCCTCGCTCGCGGCTCTCATCGTGGCCTTCCCTATTCATCTCTTTCTCATGTGGCAGATTGCCAGGGAGGTCGCGCTCAATCCTGAGAAGAGGAGGTCTGGAGTGAGGAGGTGGCTGAGCTATCTCACGCTCGTTGTGACCTCGTCGGTCATCATCGGAGACCTGATCTCCGTGCTTTCAGGGCTCCTTGGAGGAGAGGTGACCTTGAGATTCATTCTCAAGGCCCTCACGGTTCTTCTTGTGGCCGCCGCTATCTTCAGCTACTACCTCTGGGACTTGAGAAGGGAAGAGAAATGAAGACGATGTCTTTTCAAAAAGCTATCGCTGTAGTTGCCTCCGTTCTCGTGCTGGGAGCCGTTGTCTACGCGTTTTTTCTCCTCGGATCCCCGGTAACGCAGCGGGCTATTTCCTTTGATGCGAGGCGCGTGCAGGATCTTCAGCAGATAGCGGGGAGCGTTGAGTCCTACCACCAGGAGACAAAAACCCTGCCGACCACCCTGGAGGATCTGAAGGGGATAAGATTTGCCGTCTTCTCTCTCTCTGACCCTGAGACCCAAGAGCCCTACGAATACCGAAGGATTTCTGATGTTTCCTACGAGGTGTGTGCCGTCTTTACAACGGACTCCACACATCAGCCGGAGCTGAGGCAGGAACCATCACAGCAGCCAGCATTGGGGCAGGGCCTCTTCACTCAAAATTCCTGGGTGCATGGGGTTGGCCGCACCTGTTTTACCAGAGAAGTGATACAGCCATGATATTTCTCGTTCCCTTCCTCATTCTTTTGGCCGGCGTTGCCATTGTGCTTTCTGCCATCCTCAAGGGCATTGCGTTGTGGCGTTCAGCAAAAAGGGGTGAGGTGAAATGGTTCGTCGCCCTTCTGGTTTTCAACACGGTCGGCATCTTGGAGGCCTTGTACCTGTGGGTATTCAGCAAGCGGGACGTGAAAGAGTAGCGCGAATTTCTTTGTTAGGGCATACTTATAAAAAGGTTACAATATAACAAACACGCATATGAAAGCACTCTTTTTCATCATGTTGGCAGCAGTCCTTCTGGTCGGAGGACCCGTTGCCGCTCAGGAAGAGTCAGCATCTGACACGGATGCCGTGAGCATAGAAGACCTCGGGACCGGAGATCCGAGCCTTCTCCCAACCTCTCCCTTCTATATCTTTAAAGAGATCGGGAGGGACCTCCAGCGTTTCGTTACCTTCAACCCGGTTGCGCGGGCTGAGCTGGAACTGAAGATTACAAGTGAGAAGGCGACTGAAGCAAAGAAGGTGGAGGAGTCCGGGGGCAGTCAGCAGGCCATTGAGCGCGCCTTGGCAAACTACGAATCGGCCCAGGGGCGACTCAAGGTACGGCTGGAAGCCGTGGGCGATAGTTTTCAGAATCCCAACGTTGATCGTTTGCTCACCCAGGTGGCAGAACGGAGCATACTCCACGAGCGTCTCTTTAACAGCCTCCAGGACAAGGTGAGCAACTCTGATCAGATTGAGGCCGTGAGAAAGCGGATTGCCGAGACCGTGGAGAAGGCTGCTGTGAAAGACACGCCAGAGCGTCTGAAAGAGCGCCTCAAGAGCGTATTGGAGGAGGCAAAGGGGGGTGATCTGAAAGATCTGAATGCCGTGGATCTTCTGAACCGCTTGGAGAATGTCCCAGATAATCTCAAAGGGAAGATTCTTGAGTTGAGAGAAGAGG
Source organism: bacterium (assembly GCA_030698665.1). Classification (GTDB taxonomy): domain Bacteria; phylum Patescibacteriota; class Minisyncoccia; order Minisyncoccales; family UBA10102; genus JAUYMI01. The sequence continues at coordinate 944 of JAUYMI010000019.1, read as the reverse complement.
CAACTTCACGGCTCCAGGAGCGTCTGGAAAACGCTATAGAGGAGGATGGGGCAGACCAGCTCCGTGTGCGTATCAAGAACATGGTTGGTGACAACCTCAAAAGAACCACCATTTTAGAGGAAATCCGTCTTCGCGTATCAGACAAGTTGGCCGGGGTACTCAGTGATGCTCAAGGCGACATTGAGCGCGCGTCAGAGGATCGCGGTGTAGACGTTCAAGAAAAGGCGCGAGAGCAGATAGCTGAAGCCGAGCGGCACCTGGCAGTTTTGCTTGAGGTCAGTCAAGAAGAGCTGGCTGCTCGTGACTCGGTTGCGCAAGCGGTCCAGTCGCTCATGATAGAGGCTGAACGGCATCTGACCGCGGCCAAGGATGCATACGGGGTAGGCAAGTACGGAGAGGCCTTCGGACGGGCGAGAGCGGCTGAGGCGGCCCTGCGTTCAGCCAGAACCCATCTCAAAGAGGTTTCCAGTGGCGAGTCTGTTGAGGTGCAAGAGCGGGTCAAGACCCAGCTCCAGCGCCTTGTTCCAGCTCCCTCAACCTCAAATGAAACGAACACTGGTTCCTCCAGGACAGGAACGCCGTGCACGCTGGAATACAGTCCCGTCTGTGGAGCTAATGGAGAAACATACTCAAATGAGTGCTTTGCCAGGGCGGCAGGAGCGAAGGTTGTAAGTAAGGGCGCGTGCGGGGAATCCTCAAGCGGAAATACCGGATCTAGCGTGGCTCCCTTGAATTCCGATCAGCTTCGCACGCAGGTGACAGAACCGCTTCGCATTCGGGTACTGGAGCTTATTCCTCAGAGCTCGGCATCTGAGAATGAGTGAGAGTGTGAGGATGAGAAGAGTTCGCGCTCTTCTTATCTCTGAGAAGCTCAAAAAACTGTTCCCCAAAGCTTCCACGGTCCTCAGATATTCTGGTCCGTGGGAGCTTTTGGTCGCGGTCAT
>JAUYMI010000014.1 GCA_030698665.1 bacterium | reverse complement strand
CCCGCACCTTATCTGGAGAAAGCACAGGGGTTTTGGCTCCAGAAAACATCAACCCGGCCACCTGGGCCTGGACAATGAAGAGAGTCTCCTGCACCCCTCTCAAGGAGGCGCTGAGGCTCTTTGAGGGGACCTGCGACCTCACGAGACCCAGGAAGGAATTGAGCTCATCTAACTCTCCCAGGGCAGACAGGATCGGGGCGTCCTTGGGAATCTTTCTGTTCCCAACCTGTGAGGTCCCCCTATCCCCTTTGCCCGTGTAAAAGAGCATAGGTTAGCTACAACGGGAAAACCCGCACTCTTTGCAGGAGATACATCCTTCTCCCATCACGAGGGGAGCTCCGCAGTCAGGACATCCGGGCATGAAGCCAAAGTCAGCAACTGATTTTGGAGAACTTCGGTGAAGAGGAAGCACACTCTGGTCTTCTGGACGCTCAATGATCTCCTCCACCTCCCGCATGACACCCACATGCTCTTCTAGTATCTGGCCTAAGGCGTCAGGAAGAGAAAGTACGGTTCCTTTTTCAGTAAACACAGGCATGGGGCCCCGAATACCCTTTAAATGTCCTGTGACCTCCCCGACGGAGATGCCAGACCTCAAGGACAAGGAGATGAGACGGGTGATGGCCTCTGACTGCTCCTGAAAAAACCCTCCTGACTTGCCAATGGTCGCAAACATCTCAAAGGGCTGGCCCTTTTCATCATCGTTGATCGTCACGTAGAGTTTTCCGTATCCCGTCTTGATGCGATAGGTCTTCCCTGACATCACCTCGGGCCTCTTTCTTGGGATGACTTTGCCGGGCTCCTGTTTTTCCCGGGCATTCTTTGAGGGAGCCTCGGTCGTTGAGACGATGTTCTTGCCGTCTCCGACGTTCAAAATCTGGATTGTCCGGCTTCCGTCGCGGTATACCGTGCACGACTTGCACCCAAGCTTCCAGGCCTCAATGAAGCTGGAGGCGACGTCGTCTTTGGTGGCCGAGTTCTTAAAGTTGATGGTCTTGGAGATGGAATTGTCCACCTGGGACTGGAAAGCCGCCTGCATGCGCATGTGGTCATGCCCTGCAATGTCCATGGAGACGACAAAGGTGTTGCGAATCTCCTCTGGCAGCTTGTCTATGTGCTGAACTGATCCCTTGTCGATTACCTCCCTAGTAACCTCTTCCTTGTCCTCCTCTGAAAGCCCAAGCCTATCTATGGCCGAGGCAAAGTACTTATTGAGATACCGGTACTGCTGGCCGTCTTTATCCTGCTTGATATAGGCTAGGGCGAAGTTTGGCTCAACGCCGGAAGAACAGTCAAACATCATGGAGATGGAGCCGGTCGGGGCAACGGTTGTGAGGGCGGCGTTCCGCATCCTCACTCCCTCTTTTCCATACACGGACTTGTCCCAGTTCCCGAACACTCCCTTTTCCTCGGCCAGCTGGCGAGACATGGCATGGGATTCTTTCTGGATGAAGCCCATAACCTTCTCGCCCATCTTGAGGCCCTGTTCTGAGTCATACCGGATGCCGAGCTGAAACAGCATGTCAGCAAATCCCATGATGCCCAGACCAATCCTCCTGTTCTTGAAAGCAAGCTCTGTCACCTGGGGAACAGGGAAGTCAAATATATCAATGACGTTGTCCATGAGGCGCGTGGCTGTACGGGTCACGAAACCCAAACGCTCCCAGTTCACCTCTCCTCCTTTCACGAACATAGCGAGGTTGACGGACCCCAAGTTGCAGTTGTCATACGGGTGGAGGAACTGCTCTCCGCAGGGGTTGGACGCCGCGATTGGACCCAGGCCCGGAAGCGGGTTGGTCCTGTTGATGGTATCAATGAAGGCGATCCCGGGTTCTCCGTTGAGCCAGGCTGATTCCACGAGTTCGTCAAAGAGCTCCCTGACCGTGACATCCGCCTCCTTAAACTCATACACAGAGCCGTTCGGATGCCTCTTCACGTCATGGGGCTTCATCATTGTGCCGTTGAACTCACACATCCATAAAGAGTCGGGATCCTTTTCCAGCTGCTCCATGAAGCGGTCTGTAACGGTCACGGTGATGTTGAAGTTTCGAATATCCCCCTCCTGATGCTTGCTTCGTATGAAGTCCAGAACGTCCGGGTGATCCACTCGCATCATGGCCATGTTGGCTCCGTGCCGGCCCTGCTGTTTGATCGTGCCGAACGCCGCATCGTATACGCGCAAAAAAGAAACGGGTCCCGACGCCACTCCTCGGGATTTCTTGGTGGGGGAGTAGGCGGGCCTCATCTGGGACAAGTCAAAGCCGAGTCCGCACCCTGCCTGCTGAAGAAGGGCGGCGTCCTTTAAGGTTTGAAAAATACTCTCCATGGAATCCTCAATGGGGAGCACAATGCAGTTTGCAACAACGGGAGTCTCGCCTCCGGCATTCGTGAGCGTGCGCCCCGCTGGCGTGTACTCGCGGCTGGCCATAATCTCAAAAAACTCCTTGGCGGTCTTGTCCGCAAAGGCCTCATCTTTCCCATATCTTGTTTCTACTTTAGCTAACGTGTTTGCCGCCCGCTCAAACATGTCAGCTGGCATCTCCTGCCCTCCGTTGTCCAGCGGCACGAGGTATCGCTTGCGCATCATGCGCAGGGCGTTCTCTGAGAATCTGCTATTTACCTTTTCTGAAACTTCTGGAGACGGTTTGAACATTTAGGTATGGGGTTATGATACTTTTTCCAGCTTCTGAATCTCCCGCTCAAAGGCCTTGGGGCTCTTGAAGTTGCGGTAGACGGAAGCAAATCTCAAATATGCGACCTTATCTGTTGCTCTCAGGTGTGAGAGGACAATCTTTCCTATCTGCTCGGAGGGAACCGTTTCAGCTCCCAGGTTGAAAATGTCCTGCTCAATGGCGAAGATGAGCTTGGCAAAGTCCCGCCCTGAGATCGGACGCTTTTCCGTAGCCTTCCTGATCCCTCCCTCCAGCTTATGGCGGGAGTATGGCTCTTTTTGGCCATTTCGCTTGCGGACCCTCAGATCGGTGAGGCTCATGCGCTCATAAGTACTGAACCGCTGGCTGCACGCTACACACTCACGCCTCCGCTTGACCGTTACTCCTAGCTCAGCTGACCTGGAATTGACCACTCTGGTTTCGCCTTGACAAATTGGGCACTTCATGAGGAGGCATCAATATATAGTACAGATAGGAAGAATACCATACAATGGTATTCCGCGACTCGCACCTCTCATTGTACACCCCGACCCACCCCTGTCAAATTTTGCCACCTGTGGAAAAAATCGGGGCCTCCATACCATCTATTGACACCCCTCTTGACTTTTCTGACGGGTATGCTATACTGCAAGCGTCCCAGAATCTGGGATTTTATTATGAAGCACATCACATTTAGGGCAGTTCCGGTCGTTCTGACCCTAGCTGTTCTCACATCTTCCCCCCTGTTTGAGTCAATCCCCTCAGGCAGCAGCCTCCAGATGGCAGAGGATCCCCTGAGTACCCAGGGAAGGAGCGCCCTCGTGTCTGACACCGCCCTCCTTCCCGTCTCAGAATACCAAGTGGTACAAGAGATTCCGGTCATTGCGACCGCGTACTCTTCAACTCCGGACCAGACCGACTCAACGCCGTTCACCACGGCCTCGGGGTCCAGGGTTCGAGACGGCATCATTGCCGCCAACTTCCTCCCCTTTGGCACAAAGGTGAGGCTCCCCGAAGTTTTTGGAAACAGAATCTTCATCGTTGAAGACCGCATGCATCCGAGGAAGAAGTGGCAGGTGGACGTCTGGTTCGCCTCCACCACAGACGCCGTCAACTTTGGAGCGAAGAGAATCATCATTGAAGTTCTGGAGGGCTGAAAAGCAAACTGCTTTGCTTTTCAGGGGCGTGTTCTCTGCGAGCGATGTCCTGAGCTTGCCGAAGGACAGCGAGGCGAGAACACGGCCAGGGGGCACAAAACCACCTTTCAAAAGGTGGTTTTGTTTTGGTGCCCGGGGTGGGATTTGAACCCACAAGCCTTGCGGCACATCGTTTTAAGCGATGCGCGTATGCCAGTTCCGCCACCCGGGCTGGAAACACTACATTTATACTTCCTGCTACCTATTCTGTCAAAAACGCTCTCTTTCTTTCTAGCGCAAGGGAACATCCTGGATAGTACATATATAAGAGAAGACTGCGTGTGTCTTTGGTTCCATATCCAAGCTTGAGGGAACCCCCGTCATTATAACTCCCAAGCGACTTTCTCTTGAAACCAAGCTCTTTTGCGAGCACTTTCATTAACTCCTCTAAAAATTCTTTGCTCCCTGAAGTGAAGTTGCTTCTTAGTTCTTTTGTCGGTTTGTTATTTTTTGTCATGATGTAGTGCACGCGAAAAACACTTCCGTCTCCATCAAAGTAACCACGGATGAAGTCGCGCAGGTAAGGCGGAGGGACTTTTGGAAATCTGACAACCCTGCTTTTCCTTCTCAAACAACCAAGTTCCTGCATCCTCTCATAGAGATGCTTTGAGAACAAAATCATATCCCAAGACCGGTCTCGTTGGTGTTTAAAAATTCGGTGTTCTGAACCCATTGCGCTCCGAACTGCGACCAGGTGATCCCTATCCACGGAATTAAAGGAGACTCTGTAAGACCTGTCTTTGCGCATATAGCCATCCGCAAACCAAAAGCCCAACACGTACGCCATGGTCGGAGACCAAGCATCAAAAAACTCCTCGTTTATCTTGTGTCTACGGCTGTGGTACTGACTCACCATTCCTTTGAGGTCTGGGCGGGATTTGCACCCGCGTAAAACGGTTTTGCAGACCGTTCCCTAGCTGCTCGGGCACCAGACCGCCAAACACTATCTATTCTCCTCTAAAAGCTCCTCTATTCTTGCCGCCTCCTTGGTCTTGGTCTCTGCCATCCAGATAATCTTGGGAACCGGGCGCATTCGGAGCTTCTTGTTGAGTTTCTGCTGAATGGCAAAGATACCATGTTTGAGCTGGGAGAACACTTGCTTGCTCTCGGTTTCTGGGATCACACTAATATAAACCTTGGCCTGTTGCAAGTTGCCCGAGGCCTCCACTCTGGTAAGTGTGGCGAGCACTCCCCGGGACAGATCAAGCTCGTGCAAGAGAATCTTGCTAATCTCCTCTCTGAGTATTTCTTGAATGCTGAGGATGCGGTCTCTCACAAGCTTGCCTCCTGCTTCTCTTCCACAAAGAACCTGAGTATGTCTCCTTGCGCGGCCCTGGTTTCACTTTCAATAACAAGCCCCGCCTCGTTTCCCTTCTGGACGGAACCCGTATCCTTCTTGTTCTGTTGAAGGCTGACGATGCGGACTTTTCCAACTATCTCTCCATCGCGCTCAACTTCAATCCTTGCCCCTTTCCTAATCTCTCCCTCAATCACCTTACCCCCGATAATCTGCCTGCTCTTCTCGGTCCTGAAGACGGCGAGCACCCGCAAAGCTCCTAGATCCACCCTCACGATCTCGGGCTCCAGGGAACCCTCCAAAAGCTCCTTGACTCGCTTCTCTAACTCGTAGATTACCTGGAAGGTCTCAATCTTCACCTCTTCCCGTTCGGCTAAGGCGGAAACCTTAGCGGCGGCTTTCGTATTGAAACCTATGATACGAGCCCCTGCTCCCCGCGCCATCTTCACGTCGCTTTCCGTAATACTTCCCACGCCCGAGAAGATAATCTTGAGGGCAACCTTCTCTGACTGGATGCGGTTGAGGATTCCCTGCACCGCCTCCAGGGATCCTGTCACGTCAGCTCGCAAAACAATGGGGAGCTGGTGTTCCTGTTCTCCCGCCTCCTCCTGGACCGCAGGAGAATCCTGAAGGCCAGACTCGGCCTCAGGGAGGTCCGAAAACACCTGAAACTTTTCCCCAACATGGGGAGCTTCCTGAAACCCAAGGGCGACTACGGGCATACTGGGACCGGCAAAAGAGACCTGATTCCCCTCAAAGTCCTCCAGTATTCTGATCTTCCCGGTAGCCGTGGGGGTTCCTACGGCATCTCCCGGCCTGAGTTGACCCTGTTGAACCAGGAGCGTTGCCACGGCCCCTCTCCGAACGTCCATGGAGGATTCAATGACCACTCCCTCGGCTGCGCCCTCGCTCTCGCTCTCAAGCTCCTCAACCTCGGCCATGAGCAGAATCATCTCAAGAAGTTCCTTGATGCCCTGCTTGGTGTTGGCCGATGTGAGAACACAGGGAACGCTTCCTCCGTACGATTCCACCTGAACCCCTGCCTGGGCAAGTTCGCCCTTCACCTTTTCAGGGTTGGCGCCCGGCGTGTCAATCTTATTGATGGCGACCAGCAAGGGAACACCGGCTGCCTTTGCCTGCTCAATGGCTTCTTTGGTCTGAGGCTTCACGCCATCGTCCGCCGCAACCACGAGAATGGCGATGTCAGCCACAAGCGCTCCCCGAGATCTCATGGCTGAAAACGCCTCATGCCCAGGAGTGTCTAACAGCGTAATCTTTTTACCGTCCACTTCAGCCTGATAGGCTCCGATGTGCTGGGTGATCCCGCCTGACTCTTTTGCCGTAATGCGAAAATCCTCCCGGATCGCCTCTAAAAGAGAGGACTTACCGTGGTCCACGTGACCCAGCACCACCGCCACGGGCGGCCTGAGAGATATCTTCTGTTGTGTTGATGAACGTACCATATGATTTCATGCTACCGCTTCTTTGCCGCCTGAATCGCCTTCTCCTCTTCTTCTGAGAGCGAGCTCTCAGCTTTTCCCTTCACGATTCGCTTGCCGTAGACACGGTTTGACTCTCTGCCATAGTGAGAGGTGACCACAACTCCGTTTGTATCCTCGTTCAGCAGGGCCAAGGAAAAGCTCTGGTTCCCTCCAATCTCGTGAAACGGATTGAAGCGGACCAGGCCAACCCTACTCACCGCCTGGCGCATCTCCTGCTTGAGACCCTCCACTTCCTTTGTCAAGGAAACAACCTCCTTTTCAAGAGCCTCAATCTCCTTTGCCAGCTGCTTTGGCGTAGCCGGGGGTTTTTGTTTTGATTTAAGTGGGTTAAACATGATTGTGCGGAGGGTGAGGGATTCGAACCCCCAAGGGATTGCTCCCGCTGGTTTTCGAAACCAGTGCATTGCCGTTCTGCCAACCCTCCCCTCTGTGGACCCGCGGGGAATCGAACCCCGGACTTCTCCATGCCATGGAGATATATTACCGTTATACCACGGGCCCGGAATCTAATCTTCCAAAAACATTCTCGCAATAAAATCCAGTTCAAGCTGCACATCCGTCCCGGCGCAAGTAATACTGCACACTCCTTTGTAATCTTTTATTAATGTTTTTTTACCCTTTGTTCTGGAATCTGGTTTCGTCTTATAGAATCTTGATTTCGGTATTCCGGTTACTCGAGACCAAAATCTGGTAAGCGCTTGGATATCTTGATCTACGCGGTACGAGATTCGCGCAGAAAGCTTTTCTCTGGGAATTCCATAACATCTGTCGAGTAATCTAATGTATATCTGCACAATATCGGGGTCTGAGCTACCAAGGTGCAACCCTCTATGTCTCTTCCACTTTGCTCCTTCCCCTAAGTACAGCATCGCGAGAGCAACTTTTGCAGTACGTTCGTCTTTGAAGAAAGAAGAAAGTTGATGTGCCCTTGATCTAATTTCTTCTATTCGCTCTTCAAATCGTATTCGGTTCAGCGCTAAAGCGGTCTTCCTCCCTCTGCTACTTGCCTGCCCAACTATCTTAGCAATACGTTCCTCGTAATGGGAAGGAAGAGGAGTGTTTCTGCACCAATAGGAGAGTGTGCTTTTGGAGATTGGCTTCCCGAGGACTTTCCGGATTTCCCCATACGTCTTGCCCTTCTCTCGCAAAGCCGTAGCCCGAGCCTTAAGGTTATAGTACTGTGAATACATTGTAGAATTGTACCACAGAGCTTTTCAACGTGCAATCGGTCTTGGACCTCGGCAGGAATCGGACCTGCGTCCTCCCTTATTTTCAAAAGGAACTCTATCCATTGAGCTATGAGGTCAAGAAAGCGCAGAAAGTTACCTCTCTGCGAGCTGAAGCATGATGTCCTCCAGGTGCTCTGTAATCTCCCGCCCCGGGAGAACATCAAAAGTGACTGGCTCCCCGACGACGATGCGGAGTCCGTACTTCCACCTGGGCTCCACCCATATTGGAAGAACGGGAACTCCGTCAGCCGCCAGCTTCCCGACCCCGGACTTGAAGCGCCGGAGAATGGGTTTTTTCAGGTTCGGCCGGGCTCCTTCAAGGGCGGGGACGATGATGATTTCTCCCTCCCGGGTGAGCATCTTGAACTCCTCCCCCTTCCAGGTACGTCCGCCTTCTGGAGCAATAGCGAGAGTTCCTCCGCTCCTCAGGTGAGAACGCATGCGGACGAACGATCTTGCCTCCCTCACCGGGCTCCCTCTCTCTACGGGAATGAGGACTGATCGGAGCGGAGCCATCCACCATGGAGCGTAGTAGTTGCCCAGATCAGGTGTCTGAAAGGGAATCCGGTCCCGATTCAGCAAGTACCAGGGGAAGAAGAGCGAGGGTACCGCGAGCACCTCCTTCATGGAGGGATGCCGATAGATAACGAGAAGCCCTTGTCCCGGATCTGCGCGAAACTTCCAGGGGGCGGATCCCACTACTTTCACAAGCCCCACAAGACGAAACGTCCAGAGCAGAACTCCTATGAGAAATCCGACCGTCCATGCAAGAAGCATGGCCCGACGGTCCACCCGGGTATTTGACACCTGGGACGTCCTTTGCATTTATGCCTCCTATAATGTGCAACACTTCCTTCATTTCTGTGTCCCCGGCAGGAATCGAACCTGCATTTAGACGTTAGGAGTGTCTTGTTCTATCCGTTGAACTACGAGGACAGCACACGAGAATACTACCATGAACTTTCGGCCTCCGCAATCCATCTTCTTCTTGTGAATTGCGAGTATTGACAGACCTTTTTGACTCCCTATAATGTGCTTGTATCAAAAAAGGTCGCAGGAGATTCAAGACCTCATGCAAACACAAAATGATCACAGAAGAACTCAAGGCTACTATCTTCAATCAGGAGGAGGACGAGACGGAAGACGACACAGGAGAAGACAGCGACACGGAAAAGAAAGAGGATGACGCGAACGATGACGACACCGACGTAGACGAGGTGACATAATCTCTTTTGACAAAAGCCCAGCTGCAAAGCCGGGTTTTTGTTTTGCTGGGGGGCATAGGGGATTTGAACCCCTCCCGAGAGTTCCACAAACTCTTGTGCTGCCACTACACCAATGCCCCCATGAGGAACCTGGTACCCCCGGCAGGAATCGAACCTGCAACCTACTCCTTAGAAGGGAGTTGCTCTATCCAATTGAGCCACGGGGGCATACATATTCATTCACTCACTTCCTTAACGACTCACTCTCAACGATGGCGAGACGCCACCCCTTCATCCTTCTAAAAAGATCTCTGTTTGATACCCGAATTGCACAGGTCCCATTATACAGATGGTTCTTCCGATACCGCAACGACGTTTGCTTAATATAGGTCTTATGAAACTGCGTGAGGGGGACTTTGGTCACCCTTGACCAGTAATCCTCCATATCACTACGACAATGAAGTTCGTGGACATGGAGAGAGATTCTAAACTTTTCCTCGGGCACTACGCAAACCTTACGAAACCAACACATCATTACTCTAATCATCTCAGGATCAGAGTTGGTGAACTTTATCTGTTCGTTTTCGTCCGATTTATCTCCCTCCGCCCAATATAGCATCAAACCCGCTAGAAATAAAGGGTCGCGATAGAGGGACCATACCTCTTTTTTTGCATCCCTAATGATAAGCTCTGTTTTTTCAATTCTTTGTCTCTGTCTTGCCTTCGCACCCGCATATCGTGATATCTCTCTTCCACGAAGCTCTGCGAGAAACTTAGGATTCACTTCAATATCGCGTAACCACAAACTCAAGGTGCCTTTCGAGACCGGGGTATACTTAAGTATCTCACCGTAGCTCTTGCCTAAACGTCTTAGCCGAATAGCTTTTCTCCTTTCTTTTAACTTCATGATAGAATAGGTATATTGTTTTTATAGTATACTATCATGGTTCGACCTTGTAAATGGCATGACAAAGAAACGATTGACCAAAGGTCGAGATAATGATACAGAAAGTACTGCGTCTTCGGGGTATAGTGTAACGGTAGCACGAGTCCTTTGGGAGGATTTAGTCCCAGTTCGAATCTGGGTACCCCGACCGGAAAGCGCGGGCGTCGTATAGTGGCCATTATGTCACCCTTCCAAGGTGAAGATGTGGGTTCGATTCCCATCGCCCGCTCCAACGAGAGAGCCGCCTAGACAGGCGGCTTTCTCTCTATTCTCAGGGTATGCTTCTTATCTCGCCACTTCCACAAACCTGTTTTCCCGAATAAGGGTAACTTTTATTTCTCCCGGGTACTTGAGTTCTTCCTCAATGCGCTTTGCGATGTCCCGAGCCAGTTGCTGAGCCTCAAGGTCTGAAATCTCTTGCGGTTTGACGAAGACCCGAATCTCACGGCCCGCCTGGATGGCGTAGGCCTTCTCAATGCCCTCAAACGCCGTGACCAGATTCTCAAGCTCCGAGATACGCTTGAGGTAGTTTTCCAAAGTGTCCTTTCTGGCGCCGGGCCTTGAAGCTGAAATGGCGTCAGCCGTCTGCACAATGACAGCCTCAATGGACTCATAAGGGTAGTCCTCGTGGTGCGACTTCATTGCGGAGACCACCTCCTTTTCAACCCCAAACTTTTCCAAGATGCGAACTCCAATGTCAACGTGGGAACCCTCCAACTGATGGTCCAGAGCTTTGCCGATATCATGAAACAACCCGCCCTTCTTAGCCACGCTCACGTCAACCCCGATCTCAGCTGCTAGAGCGGAACACAGATACGCAACCTCAATGGAGTGCAAGAGCACGTTCTGGCCGTACGAGGTACGGAATCTCAAACGCCCAAGCAGTTGAATGAGGCGAGGATCCAGCCCGACGACACCAAGCTCATAGACAGCGGCCTCTCCGGCCTCTTTGACTTGAGCGTCAATCTCGGACTCCGCCTTTGCAACCTCCTCCTCCACGCGAGCAGGATGGATTCTCCCGTCTGCGATAAGGCGCTCTAAGGCGACCTTGGCAATGTGGCGCTTTAGGGGATCAAATCCCGAGATAACAACGGCTTCCGGCGCCTCGTCCACAATAATTTCACATCCTGTCAGACGCTCGAGCGACCTGATGTTCCGCCCTTCCTTCCCGATGATCTTTCCCTTGAGATCCTCTGAGGGAAGAGAAACCATGGTGGTAGTGATCTCCTGGGTCTGGGAAACCGCGGTCTTCTGCACAGCGTATGCCACAATCTCCTTTGCCCTCCTCTCAAATCGCTCGGCTCCCTCGGCCTCCAGCTTGCGCATGCGCGAGGTGATCTCCTGCTCATATTCTCTCTCAACTCCAGTCATGAGCTCATCTTTTGCCTGTTCCTTGGAAAAACCCGCTACTTTCTCCAGCTTCCCAAGAATGGTGCCACGCTCTTCTTCCAGCTTTTCTTTTCCTTTCGCAAGCTGGGATTGGGACTTTGCCAGTTCTGCCTCCTTCTTTTCAAACTCGGTAGCCCGTTCATCCAGAGAGCTCTCGCGCCTAAGCAAAAGCTCCTCTGAGCTCAACAGCGCCTTTCTCCGCTCGCTTTCTTCCTGTTCGGTTTTTGCAAGGAGACCTCGTGCCTCCTCTTTCGCCTTTTCTACAAGAGACTCGGCCTCTTTCTGGGCCTGCTCAGTGCGCTCTCTGACCTTGCGCTCGATGCTTCCCAAGCGCCTCGTTGCCAAGGACTGGCGAACGTAGTACCCAAGAATTGTTCCGACGAGAAACAGCAGAAGCGCGACGGCTCCCGTCATTGGTGTAATCATTGTATTGATGTATGGAATATGGGAGGTTGACCATCCAAGTTCCAAGGTTACGAATTTCTCAATTACAAGATAGCACGAGGGAGTCCTCCTGTCAAAAGAGCGCCTCTCAGCGCTCTTTTGACGAGATGACTTTGTCGATAACCCCGTACTCTACGGCTTCCTTGGGATCCAGATAGAAATCTCGATCGGTATCCTTTTCAATCTGCGCGAGGGGCTGCCCCGTATGGTGGGCCATGATACTGTTGAGCCTCTGCTTGATCTTCACAATCTGCTTTGCGGTAATCTCAATCTCAGTTGCCTGACCCTGCACGCCTCCCAAGGGCTGGTGGAGCATGATCTGCGAGTTGGGGAGAGCGAATCTCTTTCCCTTCTCCCCGCCGGCCAGCAAAAGGGCGGCGATGGAGGCCGCCACGCCCACGCACACGGTGGAAACCTGGGGCTTGACGTACTGCATGGTGTCGTAGATGGCAAGACCTGAGGTCACGATTCCCCCGGGGCTGTTGATGTAGAGCTGAATTTCCTTCTTGGGATCCTGAGACGCCAAAAACAGCATCTGGGCGATAACGGCATTGGCAACGGCGTCATTCACCGCTGATCCCAGAAAGATGATGCGCTCTTTGAGGAGACGGGAGTAGATATCGTAGGCCCGCTCTCCATACTGTCCTTTTTCAATAACGGTTGGAATGAGGTTCATGCCGGCTTTTTCGTCAGTGATTCAAGGTATGCTAAGGTTTTTTCGTTGCGCACAACAAGCTCAGTATATTCCCGGAGACGGAGCGGGTCAATGGACTTGGCTGCTTTCTCTTTGTTCTGATATTGACTGAGCACTCGGCTTGCCTCCTCTTCAATCTCTTCTTTGGTTGACTCAATGCCCTCCTGTGCAGCTATGGCGCGAAGCACAAGGTAGTTGCGAACCCGCTTTCTTGCCTCCTCTTCAAACGACGAGATAATCTCATCTTCTGACTTCTTAACCCTCTTGAGATACTCTTCAAACGGAATCTGCAAACTCATCTTTACCCCTTCCTTGAGGTTCTCTGCCATGCTGCGCTGTTCAGAAGACACGAGCTGTGAAGGAAGGTCAAGGCGCGAGGCCTCAGCGACCTTCTCTAATACCTCCTGGCGCAGGCGCTGGGTTTCTCCGAGAACCTTCTCTGACTCAAGACCTTCTTTGATGCTGGCCCTGAGGGCGTCCAGATTTTCAAACGCCCCAATGGAACGAGCGAGCTCGTCCGTGGGCTCCGGGGCCTCTTTCCCATCTTGAACCCTACTCTTTGCCAGCCATCTCAGAGCGTCCTCCACCTCCTGCTGGCTCACCTCAACTGTACGGCGTTCAATCTTGCCAGCGATGGAGGCATAATCTGAAAGTGAGACCTCTGGCATCACGGGAATTCTCAGCTTGAACTCCAAAGGATTCCCCGGAGCAAGCTTGGTGATGACGGCCTCAGGATCTGAAATCGGGGCTAGGTTATGCTCTTTTGTCGCCTGGCGAAAAGCGTCAGAGATGGCAAGCTGAGCCGCCTCAGCTAGGATAGTACGGTCTCCCACCTTCCGAACGACAACGTCAAGGGGAGCCTTTCCCTTTCTGAATCCTTCAACCTCAAGCTCTTTACCCACAGTGACGGCCGCGTGCTCTTGATATGTGCGTAGTTCTTCCGGAGAAACCTCCACTGCGACCTCAGCTACCCCTTTCTTGTGCTCATTGAGCTCAAGCTTCATCGTTCTCTTTCTCGGGCTCTGACTCTTCAGCTTCTTGCGTCTCCACCTTCTCCCCGTCGGGTTTCCTCACGTCTATCTTCCAACCGGTGAGCTTGGCGGCAAGCCTGACGTTCTGCCCCTCGCGCCCGATGGCCAGAGAAAGCTGATCTTCTGCAACATAGGCTTCAGCTCTATTGCCATCTAACAACTTAACCTCCTGCGCCTTGGCAGGCGAGAGGGCGTTGGCTATGAAGTCCTCGGGGTCTCCTGCCCACTCGATGATGTCTATCTTCTCGCCCCCGAGTTCGTTGATGACGGCTGAAACGCGCGTACCTCGCTGGCCCACCATGGAACCGACAGGATCCACACCATTCTCGGTTGACTCAACCGCGATTTTAGAACGCGACCCGGGCTCACGAGCTATGGCTTTTATGTGCACAGACTCTGCCCCAATCTCCGGAACCTCAAGCTCAAAAAGCTTGGAGATGAACTTCGGGTGTGCGCGGGACAGGACGATCGTGGGCCCGCGGTTGCTTTCCTCCACACGCAACACATAGAACTTTAAACGCTGGCCGGTCCGGTAGAACTCGCCTGGAACCTGCTCTTCTCTGGGCATGATGCCCAAGGTCTTACCCAAATCCACGAGGAGCGCGTTCCCTTCAACTCTCTGCACGATGCCAGAAACAAGCTCCCCTTCCTTGTCACGGAACTCGATCAGGATCGCTTCCCGCTCGGCCTCCCTGATCTTCTGCAAAATCACCTGCTTTGCCGTCTGGGCGGCAATCCTGCCAAAATCCTCCTTGACAGGGAGCTCGGTCTCCATCTCATCTCCCGCTTTGGCTTCTTTCTTTTCCTTTTTTGCGTCCTCTACAAGGATGTGACGTTCTTGCGTAAAGCGAATCTTACGCTCTTCTTCGGGAATCTCCTGCTCTTGCCCGGACTCCTTGGACTCTTTGAGCTCTTCCAGCTCTTCTTCCGTATAGAGCTGATCTTTGTCCACGACCAACTTCACCTGCCAGAAACGCGTTGTGCCGGTCTTGGAATCCAAATGGGCTTTGATCATCTGGCCCCTCGTGCCGTACTCTTTTTTGTAGGCGGCGGCCAAGGACTGCTCAATGCTTTCTATGATCTTTTCAGGAGAGATGCCATGCTCTTCAGCAATCTGGCCCACCAAGAGATTAAGATTTTTAATGTCTATCATATCGGTTTTGATAAAATACAATGCCCGTTCCCACGGACATCCTCATTCTTCGCTTGCAGTATATCAGCCCTCCTTCTCTCTGTCAAGTTTCAAAAAGAAACTCTGCCTTTTTCGGGCAGAGGCTACCGGGATTCTGCGTGCGCTTTCTGGCCTGCGGCTCACCTCCTTGGGGGCCATAAAAATCTTCCGGCGAGCTCGTCTGAAAGGATGAGGCCGGAGATCACCAGCCCCGCGACCACCAGGCGAAGGATTGCCTCCACCAGTTCTGGCATTTCTCCCTCCCTCAGATATATTGGGCGGACTCTCCACTCTCTATCCTCACCCTCCCACGTACTCAGACTCCTGTCAAAGCAGGAAAACGATAGCGGCGATGAACAGATTTATCGCGGCCGTAGCCAGGCAGTACTCGCAGAGCTCCTTGAGTTTGAAAATCTGAATACCCGTGAGGAACGCTGAGGAAAGAAGGGCCAAAAAGACGATGGCCTGAAAGAGGGAAAGGATGGAAAGTCCAAGAAAAGATCCGATGTTGAGGAAGGTCAGCAGGATAAAGCCAAAAACCGAAAGATAAAAGAGAATGCCAAGGACCTCGTTGGGAACCTTGAAAATGTGGCTGTATTTGCTCTTCACCACCTTGTCGCAGTCCTTGCCAATGAGACAGACGAGCTTCTTTCCCTTCGTCTTGGTGTAAAGGATGTAGGAAGAGTCAGCTAAACCGATGAGGGCGAGTGTGATGAGGAGGAGTATCATGCCGTTCGTGCCTTCTTGAGAGCTTCAGCATACCACAAGAGCTCTTCAAAAAGTTTCTGTGCGCGCTTTGCGTACTCTTTGTCTTTCGTTTCCCCGCTCTCTAAAAAGGCGTCCTGAATATTGGGGAAGTACAGGGCCTGCTGGAGGGGCACCATACCAAAAGCAACGGCAAGAAGTCTCAGCTGTTCCACGGCTCTCGCTCCTCCCATAGCTCCAGAGGAGACTCCGCAGATGCCAACGGGCTTTCTGGCATACTCTGAATATGCCATATCCAGAGCCATCTTGAGCTCTCCCGGGTAGCCGCGGTTATACTCCGGGGAGACAATGATGTAGCCGCTGGCTTTCGTAATCTTCTCAATCCAGCGCTGTGCTGTTTCAGATTCTCCCGAGGCATCCGTGGCCGGCAAACGATAGTCCCGCACGTCCAAAAGCTCTGTTTCGGTTCCAGTTTTTTGAAACTCCGTCAGCACGTAACGGGCAGCCTTTTCTGACTGCCTTCCCTCCCTCGCTGTTCCTAATATGACTGGAATATACATCTGTTGCTTGCCATTCTTTGGTGGACCGTGGGAGAGTCGAACTCCCGACCTCAGCAATGCGAATGCTGCGCTCTACCAACTGAGCTAACGGCCCAAAGGTATCAGGAATCTAAGCTTTTGTTGCAGACGACGCTTAGGATACAGGTCTTCGGCATAAATTTCAATAAGCTGGATGTTGCTCTGACGACAAAGCAACCTTTTCTTTACTACAGATCTATCATACCGTGGACTATCCTTTGCGAGACCAAAGTATTCTACAAAAACTCCTCTGCCAACAGACCAATCAGCCAAATGACCTGTGTTCGGGTAGGGTACGTTTCTCTTATGAGCAATGCTTCTGTTTGCCAGCCAATTGTCTACGAGCGCCTCAGAGACTGAATCGCAGAGGTGCCCATCTCTCGCTTTCGTATTGGTGCGTTTATACATCCTATGGTCATGAGAACGATTTGGCATTAACCCAGCAGCAAGCACGGCATTATTCCAAGAACCAAACAGGGCTGCGCAAGCGTCAGCAAACGCCACTTCCCTTTTTGCGGGAACCCTCCCAAGTTTCTCGCTTGCTTTCCGTATCATTTCCGATGCTTCTTCTTTTGTGTAGGAAAACCGTGCGGCTTTCCGGCACGTAAAAGAACAGTACTTCTGACGCCCAGAGAATTTTTTACTGCAGTGACGACCAGCACAAAAACGAAACCCTTGCCCTCGTTTCGGAAACTTCCTGTTATTCACTCGTGCGGCACACGACCACGAACAGTAGTTGTGGAGAGAAATATCGTTTGGGGGCCGATAGAATGTCTTCGTGCACTGGCCCCGTTCACAGACAAGTATTTTTCCTCTTCGCCTTGCCCACGATTGACACTCTGATGAACAGAATGCCCTCCACCCGAACCTTTCAGCCTCTTGAACCTGACTCTTCTTCCGGGAAAAGTGCTTCTTGCATACAACACATTGAACAAACATAATTATATAATTTTAACATAAAATCGCTCTTTGAGCGACTCTACATATATGTCGGGGCGACAGGACTTGCACCTGCGATCTCCGCGTCCCGAACGCGGCGCCTTAGCTACTAGGCCACACCCCGTTATGACGTTCTCTTCTGAAGGTGGGTGAAGAACTGAGGAGTAGAGAGAAGCGCGAACTTGCTCTCTACGTGTTCAAGCTTCGTGCCTCGGATCAGAACCTGTATATCCGATGGGCGCAGCTTGTGCAGATGAATCTTGCGTGCCTTGAATGGGGTCTTAAAGATGATGATGGAAGAGATGATGGAAAAGAGACCGCGGACCGGTTCTGCAGGATACACGAGCAGAATCTCTCCTCCCGGCCTCAGGACCCGCTCCATCTCACGTATCACCTTCCCCGGACTGGGCACGTGTTCAATCATATGGAAGGAGTAGATTTTGTCAAAGCTGTCGTCCTCAAACTCCAGGTGTTCAGCATCCATGATCTGGAGGTTTAAGGCCACTCCGTTCTTGATTGCCCCAGGATTCACATCCACTCCGTACGTGTGGGGAACTGTCTTCTGGAGTTCGCGGGCGATGAACCCGCGGCCGCACCCGACCTCCAGTATCTTGTCTCCTCTCAGGGGCCGCAGAAACTCCTCCAACTCCTGCAGGTGCCTCTGGTCGTCGCGATTCAGCTTCGCATATGTTTCAGACGTGTACTCCATAGATTAACTCACCCAGTACTTCTGTTTTATCATCTCATCTGACTTCGTTTCCAGCTTCCCTACCTGGGAGCGCGCATTCAGAGCCGTTTGCGAAAGTTCCTTACCGCTCAGTTGGCTCAATTCAGCTATCCTTTGCTCCAAATATGAAACGGTGTTGCTCTTAGGATTCTCCACAACCTCAGATAGAAGGATATCTGATATCTGCCCTACCTGTGGGCCCGGGGAAATCTTGAGAAGCTCCATGATGCGCTCTCCTCTGATCTTGAGCCGTGAAACGGATATCGGGTCTTGAGATACCTTTTCAATGAGATACTTTAGATGTCTGAGCTTATAGGGTTCAGCCTTGGGAACCCCAGAGCCGATGCGGTCAGCCATCCTCACGCGCAGGAGGTCGTCCATGTCTTCTGCTCCCACGTTTCTCACCAAACGCCTGACCGAGGACTCCGACACCTCATCCACGTTGTAGTAGAAAAGGTGGAAGCGCACGAGCTTTGAGATCTTCTCCACCTGCTTTTTGGAAAACTTTAGGCGGTTCAGTATCGTCTTTGCCATCTTGCCTCCCTCCACCTCATGGTTGTAGAAAGTGGAATTGTACCCGTCTCCATTCTTCACCCTCGGCTTTGCCACATCGTGGAGCAGGGAGGCCAGCCGGACTTCAAGAGACCACTTCTGACCGCATGCGTACTGAAGGGCCAAAAGATTGTGCTCCCACACCGTGTACACATGATGCTTATTCTGACCTACGCCATACCCCTCTTCCAGCTCGGGAAGAAATCTCCTGAGCAGACCAAGCTCCCGCAGAAGCTCAACCCCCTCCATGGCGAGATCCGACATGAGGATGCGGCAAAACTCGTCCCGGATACGCTCAGCTGAGATCTTCTCTAGCAAATGAGAGGAGATTGATATGGCGTCTCTCGTTTCACTCTCAATTTCAAATCCAAGCTCCGAAGCCAACCGCACCGCCCTCATCATCCGCAGGGCGTCTTCCTCAAATCGCTCTTTAGGCTTGCCAACCGCCCGGATGATTTTGTTGCCAACGTCAGCCTGCCCACCAAAGGGGTCAATCATCTCAGATCCTCGCGCCTTGACCCTCAGCGCCATGGCATTGATGGCAAAGTCCCTCCTTGAGAGATCTTCCTCAATGGTCTTGACCGCCTTAACCTCATCCGGGCGCCGGTAGTCGGCATATCCTGACTCAGAACGGTACGTGGTCACCTCAATCTCCTTGAGATTTTTCTTTCTGCTCTCTTTGAGCACCGTAACGGTGAAGAAACGGTTTTCGTAAAATGAGTCGGGGAAGAGCTTCTGGACCTCTTCTGGCTTCCCCGAGGTGGCAACGTCCCAATCCTTGGGCTCTCGCCCGAGCAGAAGATCTCTCACGCATCCGCCCACAATGAAGGCCTCATATCCGCCTCTCTCTAGATCCTTGACCACCTCCCTGACTTCTTTGGGAATCGCCTTCATTAACCCATCGTATCTGACTTCGTTGAGTTTTTCAATTTCTGTGGTATGATTTCTCAAGGAGGCGGGCCCCCGTGGTGAAATGGATATCACGACGGCCTTCGAAGCCGTTATTGTGGGTTCGAGTCCTGCCGGGGGCACAAAAAGGATGAAAAAAACACTTCTCATACTAGCAGTCCTCGCTCTCGTCCCTCTTACCGCGTGGGCACAGGGCTTGGTTCCCTGTGGAGGAGCCAATCAACCTGCCTGCGGACTCTGCGACGTTTTCGTGCTCGTCAACAACGTTATCAAGTTCTTTCTCATTCCATCTCCTTCGCTCAATGGAGGAATTGCCATCGTTCCCGCCATAGCAACGCTCATGCTCGTTATCGGAGGATTCTTCTTCATCACGGGGGGCGCCTCTCCGGCCGAGCTCCTCCAGGGAGGTGGGAGCGGGGATCCTGCGGGCCTCAAGCGAGGCAAGGCAATCATCACAGCCGCGGTTGTCGGCCTCATCATCATCTATGGATCCTGGCTCTTCCTCAAC
Source organism: bacterium (assembly GCA_030698665.1). Lineage (GTDB taxonomy): Bacteria > Patescibacteriota > Minisyncoccia > Minisyncoccales > UBA10102 > JAUYMI01. The sequence continues at coordinate 19,992 of JAUYMI010000014.1, read as the reverse complement.
TTCGGCTTTGAGAAGCTCGGGGTAGTAGAGTTCAAGGCGGGTGCTCAGTACTGGGAGCTGCAGTGCCGCTAGGGTTGAAAAAGGAGAAGAGTTTGGTATAACCTCAGTGCCGGCCCCGCTAGCTCAATGGTAGAGCAGCTGCCTCTTAAGCAGTTGGTTGGAGGTTCGAGTCCTCCGCGGGGCACCACAGCTTCTTGCCTTTTTTAGTTTCTATGATATAGTGCCTGTATGCTCACTCAAAAAGAGAAGGAAAAAGCCGTCGAACAGTACAAACTGCACGACAAAGACACCGGGTCAGCTGAGGTCCAGGTGGCTCTTTTGACCGAGGAAATCAGACGGCTACTTTCGCACTTAAAGAAGCACAAAAAGGACCTTCACTCAAAACGGGGATTGCTGAAGATGGTTTCCCAGCGCCGAGCCCTCCTCTCCTACCTCAAGCGCGAGGATGAAAAGCGCTATAACTCCCTCGTGCGGAAGGTCGGACTCAAGAAATGAATCTCAAAAACAAAGACCAGAGGGTTGCCGTCTTCATTGACGTTCAGAACCTCTACCACTCAGCTAAAAACATCTACCAGGCCCGGGTCAACTTCCGGGAGGTCTTGAAGACCGCGGTCGCGGGACGCCAGCTCATCCGGGCCTTTGCCTACGTGGTACGCACGAAAACCGGAGAGGAACGGCCCTTCTTTGACGCCCTCACGGCTCTGGGGATTGAAATGCGTGTCAAGGATCTCCAGGAGTATTACGGGGGCATCAAAAAGGCTGACTGGGACGTGGGAATCGCCGTGGACGCCATCAAGGTATCCCTGGCGGTGGACTCCATTGTCCTGGTTTCAGGAGACGGCGACTATGTTCCCCTCGTGGAGTATCTCAAAAACCACGGTAAGCGAGTTGAGGTGATTGCCTTTGGCAAGTCCACCTCTTCCCGTCTCCGCGAGGAAGCAGACGAGTTCACGGACCTGGAGACAAGCGTTGAGAAATATCTGTTAAGGAAAGGAAAATGGCCGATAAAGATTTTAAATTAGAAGTTCAGGGAAAGACCATCTCAGTTGAGTTCAAGGACCTGGCCCCCCAGGCCTCAGGCAACCTTCTCATCCGCATGGGAGATACCATGGTGCTGTGCTGCGCCACCATGTCGGGCCTTGAGAGCGCGCATCAGGGATTCTTCCCCTTGATGGTAGAGTACGAAGAGAAGTACTACGCCGCAGGCAAGATCCTGGGCTCGCGCTTCATGAGACGGGAAGGAAGACCGTCTGACGAGGCCATCATCACCTCTCGCGTCATTGACCGGGCCATCCGCCCGCTGTTTCCAAAACACCTCAGGCGCGAGGTACAGGCGATAGCGTCCGTACTCTCGTGGGACGGAACCAACGACGCTGACGTCATCTCGCTCATCGGAACTTCACTCGCCCTGTCGGTATCCAACATTCCCTGGGCAGGACCCGTGGGAGCCATACGCATCGGACGCGTAGACGGAAAGCTCGTCTCCAACCCCACCTACGAAGAACGGAAGCTCAGCGACCTGGACTTTCTCATGGCCGGAGTGGAGGAAGAAGGAGAGGTGTTCTTGAACATGATTGAGGCTGAGGGCAACGAGGTCGCAGAGAATGTATGGGAAGAAGCCGTCAGCATGGGGCTCCCTGAAATCAAGCGGCTCATTGAGTTTCAAAAGGAAATCGCGGGGAAACGGGGCACGGCCAAGCTTGAACTTGCCAAACCAGCTCCCGACGCTTCTCTGAGAGAAGAGGTGAAGGCCTTGGTGGGAAAACACCTGCAAGAGGCGTTCTTTGAGGCTGAGAAAGCAAAGCGCATGGAGCAGGTTCAGAATCTCAGGCACAAAGTTGAAGATGCCATCTCCTCTGCATACCCCAACACCTTCAAGGGCAGGGAGGCCGGCGATATCTTTGAAGAGATGCTGGATGCGACCATGCGAGAAGCGATCCTGACCAAGGGAGAGCGTGTGGACGGGAGAAAACCCGAGGAGATCCGGGAGGTTGCGGGCGAGGCCGCGCTCCTTCCGCGCACCCATGGATCTGGGGTATTCAGGCGGGGTGAAACGACCACGCTCTCCATTCTCACACTGGGAACGCCGGGGGACCAGCGCCTCCAGGAGGGCATGGAGATAAGGGGAAAGAAGCGCTTCATGCACCACTACAACTTTCCTCCATACTCTGTTGGAGAGGTACGCCCCCTCCGGGGTCCTGGAAGACGCGATATCGGTCATGGAATGCTCGCTGAAAAGGCACTGCTTCCGGTCATTCCCACGATAGATGAGTTTCCGTATACCATCCGCATCGTCACAGAGGTAACCTCTTCCAACGGATCCTCCTCCATGGCATCCGCCTGCTCTTCCTCCCTGGCATTAATGGATGCCGGGGTACCCATCACGCGTCCGGTCGCGGGCATCGCAGTTGGACTCATAGCCAAGGGCTCTGAGTACAAGCTGTTAGCTGACATCCAAGGCCCGGAAGACCACCACGGCGACATGGACTTTAAGGTGGCCGGAACCACGGAAGGCGTCACCGCCATCCAGATGGACGTGAAGCTCAGGGGCATCACCAAAGCGATATTCGCTGAGGCTCTTGAGACGGCAAAAAGGGCTCGCCTCCAGATTCTGGAAACCGCCATACTTCCTACGCTTGCAGCCCCGAGGCCCGAGCTGTCCGAGTGGGCTCCGCGGATCCACGTTCTTCACATTAACCCGGACAAGATCGGAGGACTCATCGGACCTGGCGGCAAGATGATCCGACAAATCATAGAGGAGTGTGAGGTTGAGATTGACGTTGAGGATGACGGTACGGTATTCGTGACGGCCGACCGTCCTGAATCAGCCGGAAAGGCCCTAGAGTGGATCCGCGGCATCACGCGCGAAATCGAGGTGGGCGAGGTCTTTGAGGGCGTGGTCAAAAAAGTAGCTGCCTTTGGAGCCTTCATTGAGATTGCGCCCGGCCAAGAGGGCCTCGTACACATCTCAGAGCTCTCGGACAAACGAGTAGAAAGGGTGGAGGACGTTCTCAAGCACGGAGACATGGTCACCGTACGGGTCATCGGCATTGATGAGCAGGGTAAGATACGTCTGTCGGTAAAGCAGGCAACATAGCATGGAAGAGGAACAGCCGCAAACAAGTCCTCAACATCAGCCGACCCAGCAGCCAGAGTCACCTGCGACAGCAAACATTGAGCGGGAACTGGAAGGACTGCGAGAACAGCAGACCAAGCGCCCGCAGGGACAGAAGCTTGAGCTTCTCAAACGAGAAGATGTAAGAACCATGGAAAAAGATCTCGCTCTCCTCAGGGCCAAACAAGCCACAGAGGAACAAGCCCGTATCGGAGCCATATCTAAAAACGTTCCGCAACAGGAAGTCCCGGAACGCATGGCAGACACCCTGCTCCAGGGTGACCACGCGCAGCGGAACGGCGGAGCCCCTCTTCCCATTCCCCCTTCCAGAACCCGTCAAATCATCACCCGCATCCTGATTGGGGCAATCGCACTTTTTGCCGCAGCCAACCTCATTATCCTTGGTATCTGGCTCCAGAACCGCTAACCCTGTATACTCACGACCATGGACAAGAAAACCGAAATTGAAATCAAAGAAGCACTAGAAAGGAAGAAAACAAATCTGGAGAGCGAACTCTCTCGTTTTGCAAAAAAAGACAAGGACATCGAGGGTGACTGGGACACCAAATACCCAAGAACCAAAGAAGGGGATCTTGAAGACGCGGCTGATGAGGTGGAACAGTACTCAACCATGCTGCCCATCGAGTTCAGCTTGGAAAAACAACTCCAGGAGGTCAAGGGAGCCCTAGAGAGGATCAAAAAGGGAAGCTATGGAATATGCGAGACCTGCGGCAAGCAGATTGAGAAGGAAAAACTCCTCGCGTATCCAGAAACAAGAATCTGTCTCTCGTGCCAGGGAGACGCTTGAAGAAAGAGGAAGACGAACACCGCGCCAAACGCGGTGTTTTGTTATTTTGCGAATGGATTAGCAGCTCCCCGCACCTCAAAGTGCACATGGCATCCAGCGGGACCGGCCGGAATGGTGTAACCGGTGTACCCCGTGTAGCCAATGACCTGGCCCTGGTACACCTTGCTTCCTGGCTGGGCAAGAATCGAGGAAAGATGACCGTAGTACGTAACGACTCCGTTCGGGTGCAGAATACGAACATACCTTCCCCCGACGCTCGTGTACCCGGTCAGCTGGACAGTACCTCCGGCAGCCGCATACACGGAGTCTCCGCACACACCGTTTGAAAAGTCCACGGCGTTGAAGGGATGCAAACCCTGCGTGACTCGGTGGGGAGCTGGAATCGGGTAGATAAAGTAGGAGTTCGCAATGGGAGTTAAGCGGCCCTGCGGGAGGGACTTTGGCTGAATCCCGCCAGGGACAACGAGAAGGTCACCCGCGTAAATCTCCTGGGCCAAAGACAACCCGTTGAAACTCATAATCTCTTCAGTTGAGGCCTGGTACCAGGAGGCGATCTCAGAAAGGGTGTCGCTGGGGCGCACAAGGTGAAGCGCTCCTGAAACCGGGAGGATAACGAGCTCTTGGCCAAGCTTCAAGGAACTGGAGGAGGATAGGTCATTTGCCCAGAGCACGGTATTGAGAGAGATGCCAAAGCGCTCGGCCAAAGAAGTTGGCGTATCTCCCTGCTCAACAATGTACTTGGTGACCTCGGCCCTGATATCAGAATCCATGCTGCCGATAATGGCTCCCAGCACCTGAGGCGTGACGGTCATGGGCGGTGTTGGTGCCGACAGGGAACTGCCCTGGAAGACCACGAGCTCTGGGATCTCCGGAAAAGAAGTTCTGCGCGATACCAGCTCGGGCGCGCTTGAAGCTGGCGCGTCCTCAAGTAGAAAGAGGCTCGGGCCTCCTTGCATGGACCTGAACCCCAACACAGGCAACACAAAAACCGCTACCAAGAGCAGGTACCAGTACGGGCGGTACCTGCGGTTTCTAGAATGTGAAGAATCGTCTTGCGTGCCCTGAGATTTCATGTCCCAATTCTTTTATGATACGCTCAATCCATACTGAGTCAAGCCCCCCTCTTCCGCAATGAACAAGCCCCAAAAAGACTTTAAAATCCTCCAGGCACAACCCAAGCGATCACTCTCTCAGAACTTTTTGACGGATGAGAAGCCCGTCCGCCTTCTCCTTGAGGCAGCTGGCATAACAAAAGAAGACGTCGTGGTTGAAATAGGGGCCGGGCTGGGTGCCCTCACCAAAGAACTCGTACGAAAAGCAGGCCGGGTTATTGCGCTTGAGAAAGATGAGAAGCTGGCAGGCCTTCTCGCAGAACAACTCAAGGAGCCAAACCTCAATGTCATAGCCCAGGACGCCTTAACGTGGAAACCCCCCTCAGGGAAGTACAAGGTGGTGGGAAACCTTCCCTACGCCGTGGCAACTCCCATCGTCAGGAAGTTCCTGGAGGAGAAGAACAAGCCCGAATCCATCACCGTCATGCTCCAGCTTGAGGTTGCCTTGCGCATCATGGCCCAACCCCCAAAGATGAACCTGCTGGCGGCCTCTATCCAGTTCTACGCAAGCCCAAGCTTTATTGCTGTGGTCAAACGGAATTCCTTCTGGCCGCAGCCCAATGTGGATTCCGCCATCATCTTCCTTTCAAAAATCAAAACAAAGACCGAAACGGAATCAAGGTCCTTTTTCCGGGTTCTCAAGGCGGGATTCAGCCAGCCCAGAAAACAGCTACGCAACAACATCGCCTCCCAGCTTACCATGGAAAGAGAGGAGGCCGGCTCATGGCTCAGCGGGCATGGTATTGATTCTGTAAGAAGAGCTCAAACGCTCTCGCTTGAAGAGTGGATGAAACTGGCAAAGGACCTCAAAAGCGGATAAAATGGGACAATGCTGAAAATTCTCGCTTTTGCTTTTCTCCTTGTCGGCCTGTTTGTCGTGTTCCAGAATACTCCTCTCAGAGAAGTGCAGGCACAAGGGGGGTGCGGATCTGTCACATTTAGCTGCAACCTCAAGCCCGTGTTCCGAGAAGAGAGCAACGAGTGCGGAGGGAATCTTTTGAGTGCCTTAAAGAGCTACACCTGCGAGACCTCGTATGACTCCGTGGTGATCGGCGAGGATGAAGACGGGAACGCCCTCTGGGGCTGTGAGGAAGCCGGAACCTCGGTTATCGCGGGCCCCCACTACACAACTCCCACTCTGTACTTTACCTGCGGGGACTACAGGCGGCCCGATGCCTACAGCCCAGATGAGGATGGGAGCGGGTGGTATGAACAGGCGACGTGCGAGTGTTCCGGGTCCTGCTACCCGGCTCCCGACACAAAAGAGGTAAGCGACCCATCACTTGATCCCGCTAACGTATTGGACGAGTCGAGAAATCCAAAGCTTCCCGTGAACCTGGGCTGGAAGGACAATGTAAAAAAGCTTGTTGAGGACATTGCCCCTGGATACGCCTGTTCCATAGGGTCATACAACTATGAAGTGACGGGTAACGGAAAAACTATAACCGGGCTTGAACAAGAGAATCTGGAGGATATCGTGGGCGAATGCCAGCTTACCCCAGACAAGAGTTATGAGTGGAGAGTGAGAGCTTGCCTAGACGCTGGGGGACAGGACTGCGGAGCGTGGAGCCAAAAGGCAGGCTTTGAGACAAGCGACGCCCCAGAACTCCTTTCTCCGTTTGATGAGGATTTTGAGAACAAAAAAGATGCTTCCGTACCAATCCCGACGATTCTGGAGTGGTGCCCCGTACCACAAGCCCCTTCCTATCTCTACCGCATCTACGAAGCAACGGGAGATGAAAAGAAGGAAATTACCACAGACGCCGTTGGTGGCGGAACCACCCAGTACAATGATGAGCTTGTACACCGAATTCTCAACAAAGGGGTCCGGTACTTCTGGGAGGTTGCCCTCTGCACTGGCGGAATCAGTGGCTGTGGATCCTTGAGTCAGCTCTGGAGCTTTGTGCCGGGAGAACTTGAGCTTAAAACCCCGATACTGAAAAGCCCAAAGTATGTTCCTGGCCAGCAAGAACCTGCCGTAAATATGCTAAGCCGACTTGAGTGGGACGTGTCTTCCTACGCCCAAATCTACCTCGTTCAAATCAGAGATGCCTCGAAAACGAGAAGCTTTTTCATCAAACGAAACTTTCTTTCGCTATCGGACGTCTGGCAGGGGAATCTCTCTCTTGACAGCTCCTATACTTGGAGGGTTGCGGCTTGCACCGGGGAAAGCTTGGATCGGTGCCAAAAAACCGGAAGCGGAAACACCTCGTTCAGCGAAGAGTGGAGATTCAGAACGACCGGGGCGCCACCAACTGGGCTGCGTGCGGTTCCAACGGAAAATGGTAGCGTTGCCATACCCACAACACTTGAATGGAACGATATGCCCGGAGCAGCTTCCTATTCCTACGATGTGATGCAGGGCGCCAACTCCATAATACGAGGTGTAACGAGCGGTGGAGACTCTCGGGTGGAAATAGGAAAAGAGCTACGCCAAAATACCCAATATGCCTGGCGCGTAAGAACGTGCGCAGACGCAAAGGAAGAAATATGTAGCGCATGGAGCCAGAGTAGTTTTCGCACAGCATTCCTCGTTGCTCCTCAAATCATCCCAGACCAGACGCTCACCACCCCGTCTGACAACCTTTCTTGGAAAACCGTCTTTGGAGCAAGCTTCTATCGCTACGAACTCACCTACGCCGCTCTGGGGACAGAAGAAGTAAGCTCTTCCTGCAGAAACTCACTCGGGAAGGTCACGAGTAGGGGAACTGCAACCGGAGACTCGGCGCTCCTTTCTCTTTTGTGCACGGGAACATATCAAGTGAGAATTCAAGGATGCACGGATGAGGAGTGCAAGGACGCCGGGCCCTGGAGCTCACAACAGAACTTTAGCGTTAAGGAACCCGACACGTCCGGGGTCTTTGGCTTGGTTCCCTGTGGGGTTGGAGTGAACAATCCGAATACGCCCTGGGATGAGCGCCAGCCCTGCGGCTTTGAACACATGCTCTTGCTAGTACGCAACCTCATTGACTTTGCCTTGTGGAAGCTCTCCCTCATCATTGTTGTTCTTTTTGCCATAGCAACAGGAGCCATGTTCTATCTCTCGTTCGGTGGATCCGACCTTCTCGCCCAGATAAAAAGCATATGGAAGGCGGTTGGAGCAGGGGTGCTCGTGCTTCTCCTTTCCTGGCTTCTCCTCAACCTCCTCTTAGGACTTCTTGGCTTTGACGTAAACATCTTTGGGCGCTGGTACGAAATTCCCCTTCAATGAACTTGACAAAGTGCCCTAAAATAGGGTACTATATGGCTAGTTAGGCGCTCTTCTCGCCTCAATATCGTACGAAAACCCGAGGGAGGGTTCCATGGCAACTACTCAGAGAGCTGAGAGGCGACCTGCTCCTCAGCACAATGGCACGTGGCTTCTGCTCGGCGTGGCCATAACGCTCATAGTCCTCGCAGGCATCATACTACTCACAAGAAGCTCGGGGTCTGAGCAAACCTCCGGCGTCAACACGGCAGCGAACACCACGGCCCAGGTTCCGTCGCAGGCTCAACTGGCCGGTGCAACGACCCAAAACTACAAGTTCGGGGAGTACAGCCGACCCAGCACGACACCACTTCCGCAGATCAAAGACCCTGCGGAGATGGTAGCGAGCTTCTTCTGGCTCAACACCAGCCGGCGATTCCAACACAAGTATTCTTGGGACTACCGGGAGTACGATCGGGACCGCTCGCTGTCCAAGGAGTTCGTTGCGGTCGCAGGAAACACCTCTGGCTCTGAAGAAGTAGCCAGGGGAGTCTACCGCACGCAACTTCAAGAGGAAGAGATCCTGGGCGTAACCGTGGAGCCAGCCAATGGCATGCGGATCACCAACGAAATGGTTCCGCTCGTCGTTGCCCTGCGTAGTAGGGATAACGTCTACGGCACGGAGAGGACCGTGAGGTACCTCGTCGTGCTCAATGTTGCCGAGCGGGGCGTCTGGGAAATCGTCTCCCTAGACCTATGGAAGGCCAACTAAGGGATTCGTCCAGGAAACGAATCCGAGAGGCGCCGAATCATAAAATCGGCGTCTTCTCTTTTCTTGTTTGACAAAGTTCTGGTATAATCATGTAATGCATTTTTTCGCGGCCTGTAGGCCTTTGCAAAGGTTCAAAGGGAAGCTCCTATTCGCAAGCCTACTTTTGATTGCCACACTTTTTCTCTCCTTGTATCCCGTAGCCGCACAGGCATTTGGAATCGGAGACATCTTCAAACCGCTTAGCTGTCTCATAGAAGGGGCTTCCACGATAGTGTTTGGCGCTGACTGCGTAGGCGATGCCGTAGAGGGTATATTCAGCAAAACTCTCGGCAGTACGGCTCAAGAGGTACGGAACCTCATCAGCAGTATATTTGGCTTCATCATCTCTCTGCCGATCATGTTCGTGCTGCTCCCGCTCTTTGTCGTAGTTGGGGCTCTTGCGGCAACCTCAACGTTCTTGGGTTACGTAATGGTGGAGTTTGTCAAAAGCACTATGAGCATTGGGGTTATACCCGGCAACCAAGAAATCGTGCAGATTGGATATGCTGTCTCCCTAAATCTCGCAAACATGATCCTTGTACTCATGTTTGTCATCATTGGACTAGCCACTATTCTGCGGCTCCAAAACTATCAGATGAACAAGCTGTTGCCGACCCTGGTTATCATCGCTTTACTCGTTAACTTCAGTGGGGTTTTAGTAGGATTCGTTGTTGATATTGGAAACGTTGTAGCCAGCTTCTTCCTCGAAAAAACGGTAAGTATTCATACTTTAGCTGACCAGGCGAAAGGGGGGCTGGGAGACATTCAAAGTCTTCTGTTCGGTGGATTTGAGAATATTCTCCCCAATACTGTTTCTCTTATTGCTCGTCTCGTCGTCTACTTCATATACTACCTGCTCCTCGCCCTAGTGCTTTTCATCGTAATGTTCCTCTTCTTTGCACGAATCATCGTTCTCTGGATCCTTGCGATGCTGGCTCCGCTTGCTTTTGTTGCTTATGTATTCCCCGCAACCAAACAATTCTGGGGTCAATGGTGGAAAAACCTCATTCAGTGGTCGATCATCGGAGTTCCTATTTCTTTCTTCCTCTATATCTCAAGCAGGGTCGCAGAGAAGATGACAAACATCAGTGGTCTCTTTGAGTTTGCTCCCGTTACAGACATAAACGATATAACCCAGGCTGCAAGTACGGCATTGACCGGAATCATCATCAGCCTCATCGGGCCCTTTGTCGTGCTCGTCATGATGGCTGTTGGTATCGGGCTCAGCTTAACTCTGGCCCCGGCCGGAGCTCAGGGAGTCATAAACTTCGGTAAAAAGGCTGGGATTGGACTCGGCTTGGCGGCTGGAACCGGGCTATGGAGAAGAGTTGGCCAACCGCTTGAAGATAGGGCGAAAGCCATACGGGGATGGGCGGCTCAAAGACAGGGCTTGGCTGCAGAAAAAATGGGGACGGGACAGCTTGGCTTTGTCCGGGGATATGCACAGAGGGGATTGTTTGGGGCAGCCAAGCTTGCTGCTGCCGGATATGGGCTCGGACTGGGACAGATCTCAAGCGCTACTCGCACCAAAGACGACACAGAAATATCAAAAGCCAGAAGCGACGGGAAAAATGTTGCCGCCTTAGACAACATCAACGACATGGCGACTGAGCTTGGAAAAGGGAGGGTTGCTAATATGAACACTGTGATCGGCCGCATGATGGCAATAGGAGACAATGGGGATACTGACGACCTTCATGATGAACTGAAACCCGGCGGCAAACTCCAACAGGACAATATGAGACGAGTATACGATGCCGTAAAGCAAAGAGGCACCCCATACCGACGCCACATGGAAAAGATGTTTATAGACGATGTCTTCGACGAGGTAGACGAGAACGGAAAAATCACTGAGCAAAACTGGCTTGGGGTAAGTGCAGAACATCAAAATTCTATCAGGGAGAAGGTGCTCCCGCAGGATGTCTCAAGTAAACTCATTGACCCGAGAAGTCTTGACCCCACGACCGAAAAAGGCGCCCGGGCCTTTGAGGCCCTCATAGAAACTCAGGGGAACACCCTCATGCCGGCAATTGCTCGAATACCTGATCGGGATGTGCGGCTGAAGATTGGCAGCCACATTGATGCTATGGATCCAGAATGGTTCATCAAAAAGAACGCAGAAGATGTCCTTGTTTGGTCTATGAGCCCAGCGGCTCAGTCAATCGGAATCCGCGGAATCGGAGGGCTCGACACAAGGGCAAAGGTAAACGCATTCATTAATGATCATCAGCTTTCGGGAAAAAGCATGGCTGATTTGGAGAAGTCCCAGGAAGAACATAAAGTGGCACTCGCTGAGGTGGAGGAGCGCAGACGAGCGAACCCAAAGGGCCAGCTTACGAGAGGAGACCAAGGCATCAAGAATTCAGCGGAAAGGGAGATTACCAAGATTGAAACTGAGCTGAACATCAGATCCATGTCTCCAGACCAGCTCAGGGAAGCTATGGAAATAACGAAGGCAAACCTCAATCGCCTCACGAGTAGCAGGAGGCTTGGGAAGGCTGACGACACCACATTCTTTGCCAGAAGAAAAGAATACCAGGAAAGTATCAGGCGCTTCCAGAGCACCCTAAGAAAGGCAGAACCGCAATCGCTAGAGGATCAACCCCTCACCGTCCAGATAGCCGACCTTGAAGCTCAAGCAACAGCCCTCGGGCCAAGAGCAGGAGGAGGAGTGAGAGCGAGAGTCAGCAGGGAAACCGGAGTTTCTATCCCCGGAGGAGGAATGCTCTACCAGCCCGGAGCCCGAGCAAGGAAAAGCGTAAAGGAGATTAGGACAGATATTCAGAAACTCAGAAAAGAGCAAGAAAACCAATCCCCTGCTCTACGTACGTTTGAAAACCTAATACTGGAGGACCGGACGAGAATCCGAGCAAAGGGCTCTACTATTGGCATCCTGGAGAAAGGGATCGCAAACCTTTCAACCAATGAGCGGCAAATCACCGCCGAGCTTCAGGGGCTTAGCAGCCTACCCTCTTCCAATCAGCGGGTTGCAGAGATACGAAGTGGTCTTCAGGAACTCCAGCAGAGAAAACAGGAGTCCGAGAAAACTCTCGCCCAGCTGCGCGAATCGCTTGGGCGCGACCAACAGCGGGTCGCTGAAGAAATAAAGGCGTGGAAGGGAATAAAGGAGTCGCGCTCTGAAGTTCCACAAAAAACAACCACTCAGATCATTGAAGAAAACCTGAAAGCCGCAGAACAGGATGAGGCACTTGCAATGGAAGCGGTGGCGAAGTTGAGGGTCATGAAGATGAGCCCAGAAGAGATTCTGAGGGCCCGAAGAAGAGTAGACGAAATCCGCCAAAGCAGAAGCCGGTGGGAACAAGAGGTAAGCGCCGCGAGAAACCAGGGAGGCGGAACCACAACAAGAAGACGGCCCCCGAATCCTCCCTCCGGAGGAACGCCGCCAACGGCCCCGCCAACCCCAAGAAGGCCTCAACCGGGGACGGGTGGCGGGTCAGGAACAGCAACGCCTCCCCCCTCAGGCTCTGGTGGCGGATCAGCGGCAAGCGCAACACCGCCCCCTTCAAGCACAGCTCCCTCTCCACCCCCTCAATCTTCTCCGCCAGCTTCCTCAGCCGCTCTGAGACCCACACAAAGACGCTCTGGAACTCCCACTTGGCTCATCAAGGGCTTAACTGACCTTGAGGGTGGGAAGGGAGTCCCGAGTCAAACTACGCAGAGACTACGCCAGTACCTAAATGCCCGCGGAATCACGAACGATGAAATCGCCAACATGACTCCCCAGCAAGCATGGGGAAGAGCAAATGATTTTTCACGAGAGTAGCATGGAAATCCGGATGAGTTGCAGAGAACAAAAACAAGCACCTTAAAATAGAACAGGGGAGGGCGGCGGCGATCGGGATAAGATATCCTTCTCGCCACACGCTCTCCCCTGGATGAAGAAGGAGTTTCCCCCTTCCCTTACTAGATGGACTAGGCCGTCGTCGCTACGGGCTCAGGCTCGCCCTCGGGAGCGAACATCTCGTGAAGATGCCCGTGCCGTTCCTCGGTGACGACGTTGTGCCCGACTGCACGATCGCGTGAGGCCACGATAGCCTCACCGCCACGGACCGCCTCGCGGGCAATCTGAGCGGTAAGCGCTGCGTGCTCCTCGGCACAGACCACGGCTTCCGCGAATCCGTTGAGGTCCCGGATCTCATCGTCCGAGACGCCTTCGGGAATCTCGGGAACCCGGAACGCAAGCGGCCCATGACCTCTGGCGCTGGTCGTCGGCGCTACCGGCGGGCGGGGCCGAAACGGGGCCGCGATCTCGCGGGCCGCACGCAAGCGGTCCTCGAGACCCGAAGTGTCGCAGTCATCCTGGTTGTCCTGACGCCGGCTTCTCAAACGAGGAGCCAGGTACCTCCACAGGGTGATGCCCAGGACCGCGACGATGGCCAGAATGCTGATTGGCCCAAAAAAGTCCACGTTGATCCTCCTCGTTCCTTTACTGGTGGGTGCTCCAGAATAGAATCTCTATCCACTCTGTAACAATAGCATTATACATCATAAATTCTAAATTGTCAATAGCCCTTCCATGCCAAAGGAATATACGCAAAATCAAATAGACCAGGCGATTGAGGGCCTTTCAGATGAGCTCAAAGATGCTCTCTTTTCGCTCGAAACAGCAGAGGTTGTTCAGGGCGCTTGTGAGGCCTTTGACGTTATGGACGAGCGCGGAAACGCAATCTCTAAAGGCACAGGATACGTTCTCATGGGCCTCATGACTCCAGAAGAATTCCAACAAGAAGTGTATGCGCTGGGCATTGAGGAGCCTGCTGCCAAGGAGATTGCTCGCCAGATCAACCGCTTTGTCTTCTATCCCGTGAAGGCAGCGTTGGAACAGCTTCACGAAATGCCTGCTGCCAAAAAACCCGAGACAGAAGAAGGGGAAGCAAAAACACGCATTGAGCAGGCAAAAGAGGCAGCCCCAAAAGAGGCGCTTGAGGAGCATAAGGGACCCGATAGTTATAGAGAGACCATTGAGTAATGCAGTTTGAACTTCCCCAATTCATAGAGCGTGAGTCAAAGATCGTAGGCCCCCTTACCTTCATTCAGTTCGTGTACGTTGGCGTCGGAGTAGCGGCATCCCTCTTTTTCTACTTCACTCTCCCATTCTTCCTAGCTCTCGTTCTGGGGATTCTCTGTATCGGGAGCGGATCTGCTCTGGCCTTCGTGAGGGTGAGCGGACGCTCTCTGCCAACCGTGGTACTGAATCTCTTTAGCTTCAGCGTTGGAGCGAAAACATACATCTGGAGACGGGAGATGCGGACCCTACGAGTGGTCCGACCCACAACCTTCGTGCAAGAGAAAAAAGCTCCCGTGGTAACCCGAGTCAAGAGCGATGGAAAGGGAAGAATAAAGAACCTGGCACTGAGAGTTGAGACGAGATAGAAATGGCTGAAGCATCCACACAACAATTCTTAGAGGTTGAAGAGATTCGGGACGCAGCCCTTGTTATGCGAGACAAGAGCATCCGGGGAGTAATGCTGGCTTCTTCCCAGAACTTCGCCCTCAAGTCCCAGGAAGAACAGGATGCAACCATTTTCCAGTTCCAGAACTTCTTAAACTCCCTGGACTTTCCCCTGCAGATTGTGCTGCAGTCACGGCGCCTCAACATCACCGGATACTTAGACAACCTAAAGACCCTGGAACAGCGGCAAGAGAATGAACTTCTCAAACAACAAACAGCAGATTACCGCGCCTTTATTGAAAAGCTTATTGGCGGAGGAAGCATCATGGCAAAAAACTTCTTTATCGTTGTGCCCTTCTCCCGTCTTGAAACGAGGGCTGAGGCAACTCAGGGAAACATTCTAAGCCGAAGCCCAAAGCTCGTAGGGGCGCTCTCCGATCAGGAGTTCGCGCGCATGAAAAACCAACTCTGGCAGAGAATGGAGTTTGTTGCCCTGGGACTTCGTAGGGTGGGACTCACGGTAGCAGCGCTCAACACAGAGGATTTAATTGAACTCTTGTGGAGCTGGCATCACCCAGCTGAGGCCGAGGTCGGGTACTATCCTGAGATACCTCCTGAGATTTTAAAATGAATCCGCTCTCCAAAATCTTCAGCAAGCAAAAGCAGCAGGGGCAGAACAAGGTTTTTGAGCGCGAGGTTACCACTGCCAAAGACATCATTGCTCCTGCCTCCGTTCGCATTGACACTGAGTACCTTGATCTTTCAGGACGCCTGGCCAAGTCCTTCTTTGTCTTTTCATACCCGAGGTACTTGGTGTCCGCCTGGCTCTCCTCTGTCGTCAACCTGGACGTGCCAATGGACATTGCCATGTTCGTGCATCCCGTGGACACTGGAATCACGCTCAAGCAGCTCAGGCGCAGGGTAACGGAGGTACAGTCAGAGATTATGGAACGTGAGGGCAAGGGGCTGGTCCGGGACCCTGAGCTTGAAACGGCGTACCGGGACTTAGAGGGGCTCCGTGACCGCCTCCAGACGGCGCAAGAGAAGATGTTCCGCTTTGGCTTGTACATCACCGTGTACGGCGAAAGCCAGGAAGAACTCCGCCAGATTGAAACAACCCTCCGCTCCATCTTTGAATCCCGCCTCATCTATGTAAAGCCCGCAACCTACCAGCAGAAAGAGGGGTTCAACTCCGCCCTCCCCTACGGCAAAGACCTTCTCTCCATTCACACCTCCCTCAACACGGGGCCCCTGTCTTCCATGTTCCCCTTCGTCTCCTTTGACCTCTCCTCTTCTGAGGGAATCCTCTATGGCATCAACCGGCACAACAACTCTCTTATTCTCTTTGACAGGTTCTCGTTGGAAAACGCCAATGAGGTGGTATTCGCAAAGTCGGGATCCGGGAAGTCATACTACGTCAAACTCCAGGTCATCCGCTCTCTCATGACCGGGATAGACGTCATTATCTTAGACCCCGAAAACGAGTACAAGCCATTGGTTGAAGGGGTGGGCGGCGCCTTCTTTGACATCTCCCTGGGATCAGACAATCACATCAACCCCTTTGACCTCCCGGCCCCCAGAGAGGACGAGAAGCCAGACGACGTTCTGAGATCCAACGTCATCAACCTGGTGGGACTCATGCGCATCATGCTTGGGGGATTGACCCCGGAGGAGGATGCCGTCATGGACCGGGCGCTCAATGAAACCTACGCGGCAAAGGATATTACGGCAAGCTCCGACCCAAAACTCTGGAGCCAGAACATTCCCATTATGAGTGACCTTGAGGAAGTTCTGCTCGGCATGGAGGGAGCCGACTCTTTGGTCCGGCGCCTCCAGAAGTTCACGAAGGGGACCTACGCCAACTTCTTTAACCAAAAGTCAAACTTGACCTTAGATAAAAACGTGGTGGCTTTTGGCATCAGGGACATGGAAGAGTCCCTGCGCCCCATCGCCATGTTCGTCATCATGCGATACATCTGGAGCGCCGTGCGCTCTGAACTTAAAAAGCGCATTCTCGTGGTGGACGAGGCCTGGTGGATCATGAAGACGGAGGATGGCGCCTCGTTCCTCTTTGGCATGGCAAAGAGATCGCGCAAGTACTACCTCGGCGTTACCACCATCACTCAGGACGTAGGGGACTTTATGAAATCAGAGTATGGAAAACCCATCATCACCAACTCCTCCATTCAGCTGCTTATGAAGCAGAGCCCGGCGACCATAGACATCGTACAGAAGGCCTTTAACCTGACGACCGAGGAACGCTCCCTCCTCTTGGAGACCGACATTGGAGAAGGCATCTTCTTTGCCGGGCAAAAGCACGTAGCCATTAAGGTGGTCGCCTCTCCCATGGAACACGAGATCGTGACAAGCTCGCCCAAAGAACTCCTGGAGCGCAGAAGAACTGCAAGCGAACAAAAAGAAGATGCCTGAGGAAACCCAAAAGGGAGCCAGCATCCTTGACCCTGACGTACTCATCTTCGCCCTGCCCTTTGCCCTCCTCATTGATATTTTGGACTACGTCCTAGAAATCGGAACGGTTGTGAGCCTCATCATCGGCGCCCCCATCATTCTCTGGATGGTATGGAAGGCCGGCAACCTAAGTCAGGCAAAATCTCAGGTTCAGCAGATTAGGAGCGGAGAACGGAGGGTAGCAAAGAGGGCCTCAAAAAAGCTTGCTATGAGAGCATTGAGACGAGGCGTTCTCGTGTTCATAGCGGAGCTCATCCCTATTCTGAACCTCTTTCCCTTCTGGCTCCTTGCGGTGGTTAGCACGCTGAGAGACAGTGGAAAAGAGCCTGAACCTCAACAAGAGGAGCAAGAACCACTTCCGCAGGCCGCCTAAAAGATGGTAGTATAAAGAAATGAAGAAGATATCATTTATTCTCCTCGTCGCTCTTCTCCTGCTCCCCGTACTGGCGCACGCGCAGATCAAGCTGAATCTGGAGTATCCTGCGTTTGGAGGATTTGACTTGAACCAGAACCAACAACTCAACGATGTTGTCGCCTGGTTCTACTACTTCATCGTGGGAATCTCGGGATTTGCGGCCTTTGCTATGCTTGTCTGGGGAGGCATCTCCTGGCTCTCTTCTGCGGGGAGTCCGGGCAGGATAGCCGATGCCAAAGACCGAATTCAGAGCGCGCTCCTGGGTCTCCTCCTCGTTCTGGGCTCTTTCATCATCCTTCAGATTCTCAACCCAGAACTCACCATCCTGAGAAATCCGGAGCTCACGGAGGCGAATATTCCTGATGTGGTGAGACTGCCGGGCGGAGGCTCTGGAGTAGCGGCAAACACGGCTTCCTGTGATGCAAACCAGTTCCCTTCCTCATGGGCGTCGGGATACCCTCTTGCAAGCCCAGTGGAGGGAATTGTAACCAGCCCCTTTGGTATTGATGAAGCTCTGTACCGAAGCGGGGTCCGCAGCAGCCCGTGTCACACGGGGATTGACATAGCTGGCAACAAAGGAAAAACGATTTATGCGCCAGCCTCTGGTGTTATTGAGTATGTGGGAACTGACGGAGGATACGGATCCAGCGTGGTTATAGACCACGGAACTTACAAAACCCGGTACGCCCATATGAGCTTCTTTTTCGTCAGCCGACTCCAGCCCAACATCTCAAGGGGAGACCGCATAGGGATAGTCGGCAACTCTGGAGCGGTAACCGGATACCACTTGCACTACGAAGTCATATCAAAAAGCTCCGGTCTCCAACAGAACACGAACGTGCCCGCATGGGGGGTATGCGGCTCACAAACATGTGCTAATGGATTTTCGGTAACTCCTATACAATAATAGCTACCATGAACAAAAACCTTCTCTTATTCCTCCTCATTACTGCAACGGTTCTCTTTTCCCTTGTTGTCGTATACCTGCTGTTTTTCCGAGAGCAGCCGGAAGCTCCTGCTAAGGAAGAAGTGGGGCTTCCGGAAATCATCAAAGAGTCAAGGTACGCGGGGGAAGAGCTAGGGGCAGAAGGCTCGTTCGTCGCGCAAATTACTTCTCCACTGGAGCCGATAGACCCTCAATACCAGGAAGTCTTTGCTCAAGCCCAGGATCTGGTTCCTTTCCCGATACTTTACCCCTCAAGCATTCCCTCGGGGTTTGCACTCGTGCGTCTTATCGCATGGGATGAAGAAGGGCTGACAAGCGGGGCGCTCGCGCACTACGAAAACAGCGAGCGGGACCACTTCTCAGTAGGGGTAATGACGGCGTTCTACCCTGAAAGCTTCGGCCCCCCAGACCAAACGCTCCAGCTTGCAAATGGAGAAGAGGCGCAGGCCTGGGTGTTTAGGGGCGTGGGTGTCGCAAACTCCCTTGTCGTATTCAAAACGCAAGAGGTGGACGAGCGAACAGCGTACTACACGGCAGAATCCTTTTTTCTGTCACCCCAGGAACTGCTTCCCATCATAAACTCCGCGCTCTAAACTTCGGGCGCTTGCTTACCTAAGGTGTTTTTGATATTGAAAGACTAGAAGCTACTATCCAAGCGCGCCGCACATCCACGGAAGGGGTTACTCGTGCAGCAACAATCAGGTTCGGGTCGAGCTGCCCCTCGGTGGCTCATGGTCCTTATTGGCGTTCTTGTGGGTCTCATTCTCCTGCTCGGGGGAGTTCTCCTAGGCCTTCTCGCTAGGGGAGATTCGGAACAGGCGTCTGAGTCCCCACAAACACAGGGGTCTTTAGCAACCCCAGGGGAGGAAGCTCTGGCGTCTCCACCGACCACCTCCGCGCCCACCACGCCCAGTCCGGCCCCTGTTGAGAGCCGGGCGGAAGCCACTCCTGCCGAGACCGTTGTTGCAACCGCAACTCCGGATCCGACATCATCTCCGACTTCAACGCCAAACGCTACGAGCACCCCGACTCCCGGGAAGCAAAAAAGCACCTATCGAAACGATGCTGTCGGGTTTGAGCTGGACTACCCGGGGGACTGGCCATTCGCGGAGGTAACTGAGTTTGAAGACCAAGGCCTCCTGGTGCTCATGGGGTTCGACGAGGGAGAGGGCTCTGCCAGAGACCAAGTAGTTCTCCCTGGTCCGAAAATTGATACCAAGTGGGAACCGCTCCCCCCTGAATCATCTTTATCGGCGGCGGCCAAGGCCATAAAAGGCCAGTGGGAGAAGGCAGCTAGCTCGGGCACGCTTTCCGGGCGCCTGATTTCTGAAGAGTGGGTCACGCTCCCTTCGGGAATCGCCGCTGTTCGTTTCGTGATTGCTGAACGCGGCGAGGAGGTTCTCGGGGACGAGTCTCCAATCTACCTCGTCGTCGTCAACGGATACCTCATTGAGATAAACGGACTTGGCCACTACGCGTCAGAAGTTGACAAGGTTGCTCGGTCACTCAGGATTTTCGCCGCCAAGTAGAAGAACGAGCCGCCAAACAAAACGCCACTTCCCCAGTGGCGTCCTCTTTTTATTCCCGCACCTTCACGATCACCTTGCGCTCAAGACCCTCACCAATACTCTCCGTTGCCACGTCTTCCCTGGAATCAAGCTCCATGTGAACAATCCGGCGCTCAGCTGCGGTCATTGGAGGAAGTTCCTTTGGCCG
>JAUYMI010000010.1 GCA_030698665.1 bacterium | reverse complement strand
TCAATGACTAGAGCTAATGACGCCTCACAGATAATCCGTGGGCACGAAGTACCTTGAGAACAAAAGGAAGGGCTCCCTCTCTCCCGAGTTCTTCTGTGAGCACCATGCCCGTCTTTTGTATCTTTCCTGACAGAATCATCTGCAACACGGCCACCGGGAGCAAAGCCGTGAGCTTCTGCATGGAGTTGAGCGTCTCGCCCTTTGAAGATCGGCTCTGGACAATCCACGATGCCGTCCCTTTTCTGCCTGAAACATCCACGATGATGAGGGTAAGATTATCTATCCCTTGAGGTCCAGCCGTAGCAAAGTCATCCAGCATGCCGTGATTCTTTAAAAAAAGGAAGAAGTGCATGAATCCTATGGGACGGATCACTCGGTACGTCATATTCGGAGCTGACACGGTTTGAGGAAGCGTACTCAGCCCCTCCTCTACGTATGTCTCAAACTCGCCAACTCCTTTCACGAATTCTCTTTGATACCTTGAGAACGGTTGGAATGCCCTCTTTCTTCCCGACACAATGGCCAAAGCTGGAGCCAAGTGCCCCGCAATCAAGTCCTCGGGGTTCCAGGTGACAGGAAATACAAAGGGATGGGAAGGAGACAAGGTTCCAGCCCGTATCTCAATCCTACTCAGCTTCCCGAGACGTTCTGACTCAGCTCCAACAATGAGGTTTGTGAGTCCCGGAGAAACTCCGCACTCAGGAACAAAAATAACCCCTCCGTTCACAGCTTTCTTTTTGAGGTGCTTGTACTCTGCAAAATCCAGGTCCGAGACATCAATGAGGTTCTTTTGTGCCGCAAGAGCAAGTTCAGCCCCAGCTAACGCGACCGAGCCAGGCAGAGCGTTAAAGACAATGTCGTAGGGCGCGAGAAGAGACGTCTTTGCTTTCGTAATATCACAAACAACCGCGCGCACCTTCTTTGAGCTGAGCTGACGCAGAACCTTTCCGAGGTCTTTCTTATCTTGCCCAAACAGAACGATCTCTGAAACCGCTCTGTCCTTTAAGAGATACTCAGCTATGGCGCTCCCTATGCTCCCCGAGCCAAAAATGGCAACCCTGGCCTTCATCTTCCCGCCTTCCACATCTCGGGAAGCACCATGCTTGAGGCGTGAATCTCAGGGCTGTAGTATCTGAACGCATGCTTGCGGGCAATTGTGCCAAAGCGCCGTTTCACACTTGGCCAGGAAACCTTCTGAAAGTCCGTCTTCTTGGAGGCGGCAACAAAGGCATATTCTCCGCAGTGGTAAGAAGGCATGGTGAGCTTGAAGGTCTGCGTGTGCAAAAACAGCTTTTGAAATCTCGTGTGAGCGCGCTTCACGAGCGCCGCGTAGTCCAAAGACAAAGACCCGATTTGAGCCGCCACCATGCCATCTGCCTTGAGGGCGCGCTTCACGTCACGATAGAAGGCCTGCCCGTACAGTTCCGTGGCGGCTCCCACCTCGTCGTTTCCATCAATGATAACAACGTCAAAGTAGTCCTTGTATTTCTTGACGAACTCCAGGCCGTCTCCAATGACAAGCTTGGTCCGTCTATCTCCGTATGACTTCTTTCCTTTCATAAAGGGCAGATACCTGACGCAGAGATCCACCACCTTTTTATCAATATCCACCATCACGGCTTCTTTGACCGGATGCCTTAACACCTCTCTAAGTGTTCCCCCGTCCCCTCCTCCGATGATCAAAACGCGCTCCGGGCTTTTGTGTGAAAACATGGTCGGGTGCACGAGCATCTCGTGGTAAATGGACTCGTCTGCCTGCGAAAGCTGGACAATGCCCTCCAGCACCAAAACCCTCTTGAAGACCGGGTTGTCAAAGATAAGCACCGACTGGTACTTTGTTTTCCCTCGGTACAGAAGTTTTTGAATGGCAAAGCAGTGCTGCATCGTTCCCAGCCGCTGGCCCGGAACCGTACCCTCGCAAAACCATTTTTGTTTCTTCTTTGGCATATGAATATGTATTAGATATATGAATATATACTACCTTTCATGGCGACATGTTTCACCTCAAAAGGAATGCGGTCAAATACCCAGAGAGAGGAGGCGAGCTTTGGGGCTTTCTCAATGGCCTCCCTGCTTACAAATCTCCCCAGGCGTTCAGCCAGTATGGCGTCTTCTTCGTGAAGCTGCACCCAAGGGTATGAGATGTTGCCGGGAGCAACCTCCCGCACCCGCAGGCCCTTTTGAGCAAAGAACTCCTGAAGGAAGAGAAAGCGATTGCCGATTGCTTCGTCCCCGATCTCAACAAACACCGATCCTCCGTCTTCAGCAAGCTGGGAGAGCCCGAAGCTGACGAACTGCTTCACTCCTTCAAAGTTGTAGGCCGGGTTCACGAGAAATCCCGTGAAACGGCCTCCGAGCTTCTGTTTCTTTCTCAGATCCACCCTGCGCGTCTCAATCTTCAGTTCGTACTTCTTTGCCAGCTTGGAGATGCGGGAGAGCAGGTCCTCATCAATATCAATAACAAGAGCTTCCATCTCGGGGTTCGCCATCGTCAGAAAAACGGATACAAAGTCGTCGTCTCCCACGAACAGGAACTTCTTTTTGAGTGGAATGTACTCCGTAATCTTCTCCACTAAAAACAGGGCTGAAGAAACAGAAATGGGCATCTGGTCATACTTTGCTTCAAGCTCAAGCGGGAAGAGAGAGGTGACGGGATCTGCGAGCTGAAGCTTCCTCCTGAGCTTCTTTTGTACTCGAACCCTCGCTTGCTCACGGCTCATTGGTTCTACAAAAAGCTTTTCAAAGGACTTGTTCTGGCACGTTACCCTCCCATTCCGGGAAATTCGGATGCAGCCTTCCTTCGTGAGAAAAACGAGGTACCGCTCCAGCCCCCACTGCTCGGTGGAAAACGCCACGGCGTACTGAAAAGCATTCGGCGATTGGAGAACGCACCTGACTTTGCGAGCAAAGATGAGATACGAATCCCGCTCGTAGTTTTCAAAGACGGCTTCCAGCTGGTTTTTTGAAAGATGGAGATTCTCAACCCCAACCCACAAGGAAGCATCTTCAAGGAACCGCTTTTTGTGAAAGGCGAGAAACTTACGGTAGAGTTTTTTTAACTCCCTCTCTTCCATCGAGATCCGCGATCCACTTTGCTAACCTGCACGCTCTTGGGAGCAAATACCTCCTGCAGATACTCAAGAGCCTTCTCCGGGACCGAGTTCTCTCCGCATGTGAAGATATCCACTCCAACGTAGCTAAACTCGGGCCAGGTGTGAATGGAAATATGCGATTCTTCCAACAAAACGATGCCCGTCAATCCCTGCGGGTCAAACTTATGCACGAGCGTCTTGAGAACTGTGTTGTTGGACAGGCGAGCCGCCTCAAGTAAAATCCGCTCAATGCGCTCTTGAGATTCAATGACCTCAGCTCCCCAGAAATCCGCGATGATGTGGACGCCGAGAGGAGATTCTGGTGCAAATTGTGCGGTGGTCCATGATGGAACCCTCTTTGTGTTTGTCTTCATGACGGTATGCACCCAGTCTCCTTACTCGGTCTGAACCGAGCCTCGCCCCGTCCCTTCCTCAAAACATGAGGAACGGGGTAGAGTGTTCCCAAGGGGAACCACCCTGAGCTTCTGCCGATAATCTCGGCTTTAAAGCCCAGGGAAACAAAGAGGTTAAAAAAGGAAACCGGATGTTGAGTTGTAATGCGAACCTGATCTTGTCTATCAGGAAAACAAGAATTTGTCAATACGAAAACTGCCTCCCCGGGATGGGGAGGCAGGAAAGAACGTCTATCGCTTCTTTTTGCGCGTGGTGCGCTTCTTGGCGGTCGTCTTTCGCTTTGTCGTCTTCTTGACCGCCTTCTTTACCGTCGTTCTTTTCTTTGTTGTCCTCTTCTTTTTTGCAGGCATAGTATTGCACCTTACAAAAGAAGTATTTGAGTGCGCACAGTTCGACTTTGCACTACGAGAGTACCTGGCGCGTCTTCATTACTCTATTTTTTCATTATCAGCGCACAGTGTCAATGTGGAAATCATAAAATTGTGACTTCCTCTTGCAAAACGATACCAAATTTCTTTTTTACTTCCCGTTTTATTTTCGCAATGAGCATCTTCACGTCTTGCGCGCTCGCGTGTTTTCTGTTCACGATGTAGTTTGGGTGCTTTTTTGAAACTTCAGCTCTCCCGACCCGCAATCCTTTGAGTCCCGTTTCTGAAATGAGGTATGCTGCGGGTATCACGGGGAAGGGATCTGTCTTAATGACATGTTCAAACTCTTTGTGAAGCTTCTTTGGCACCTTTCTCAGATCGCAGTTTTTAAAAACACTGCCCGCATTCGGATATTCCAAGGGATGCTTCTCCTGCCGGTACT
>JAUYMI010000005.1 GCA_030698665.1 bacterium | reverse complement strand
TAGAGTATATCATTGCCAGCTACGACGGAGGGGTCAGGCACACAGACAACCTCATTGGAGGCTTCTTTGACGAGCTCAAGCGGTTGGGGTTGTACGACAACTCCATTATCATCGTGCTCGCGGGCCACGGGGAGAGTCTGGGGGATGACCTAGCGAGGGAGGCTGAACCAAGCTCGAGCAGGCTCTTTGGCCATGGCCAGGTGTATGACGAACTCATCCGCGCTCCTCTCCTCATCAAGGTGCCCGGGCTTGAGCCAGCTCGCATCTCTTCTAGCGTTCAGCTCATTGACCTCTTCCCTACCATCCTGGACTTTCTGGGGATACCGCAGTCGCGGGAGCTGAAGAGCGGCATTCAGGGGAGGAGCCTTACCTCCGTCATCAGTGGCAAGGAGTCACAAGAGTTTGCCTACGGGACAATGGGTTCAAGAGGTGGACTTAACTTCGTCCGGACTCTTGAGTGGAAGCTTATCCGTTTGGGGGAAAATGCGTTCCAGCTCTACGACCTCAAGGTAGATCCCAAGGAGACGACTGATGTAAGCGCGGAGCATGAGGATGTGGCAAGCGAGTTTAAAAAGAACCTCTTTGAGTGGTCTTTCAAGAACCTTGAAAAAAGAGCGGAGCCATGAGGATGTACATCATCGGGGCGGGGGTTATTGGAATCGCTCTGCTTGTTACTGTTGTGTGGCTTTGGCGCAACCCCCTTCCCAGTCCCGAGAAGCCCTACAACCTCATCGTCATCAGCATTGACACCTTGAGAGTCGACCACCTCGGCCTCTATGGATACTCCAGGGATACTTCTCCGAACCTGGATGCTTTCAGCAAGGAGGCCCTGGTTTTTGACCAGGCCATCGCCCAGGCGCCCTTTACCCTCTCCAGCCACGCCTCCATCCTCACCTCTCAATATCCTTCCTTGCACGGCCTCCTGGGGCTTCAAGACACCCTTGCTCCCTCAAAACTCACCATAGCTGAGGCGCTCTCGCAGTATGGATATCAAACCGCGGCCTTCGTGGGGGGTGGGGATCTGGATCACTCGTTCAGCATGGATCAGGGATTCAGCCTGTATATTGACAGTGAGGGGAGCTCCCTGAGCAATACTATCCCCTTGGCTGCAAAGTGGCTGTGGTTGAATAGGGGTAGCAGGGTCTTTGCATATGTCCAGGGATACGACGTCCACGGGCCGTACGAGAAGCCCGAGCCCTATGGAAAGATGTTCACGGACCCCAATTACGCTGGAGTGCTGAGCGATACCGCAAAGTATGTACTCAACTACGGGTCCAGGGATCAGGATCCAAAATCAATATTAGACAATATAAAGAAGATTAACGGCAAGCCCGTGCTTGTTGAAGACGATGGAAACGAGACCCCTCTCACCCAAGAGGACATTGAGTACATCATCGCTCGCTATGACGGGGGGATCAGATACACAGACGACCTCATTGGAGGATTCTTTGACCAGTTACAGCAGATGGGCTTGTATGATGACTCTCTCATCATCGTTCTTGCCGGCCACGGGGAGAGCTTGGGGGATGACCTGGCGAGGCAGGCTGAGCCAAGCTCGAGCAGGCTCTTTGGCCATGGCCAGGTGTATGACGAGCTCATCCGCGCTCCTCTCCTCATCAAGGTGCCCGGGCTCGAGCCAGCTCGCATCTCCTCTAGCGTCCAGCTCATTGACCTCTTCCCTACCATTCTGGACTTTCTGGGGATACCGCAGTCGCGGGAGCTGAAGAACAACATCCAAGGAACAAGCATGCTACCTCTCCTTGAGGGAGAGCAAGAGAGAGACCTTGACCCGTATGCTTTTGGGGAGGGGGTAGGGGAAAAGGGAAACCAGAGGTATGTCCGCACCTCTTCCTGGAAGCTCATTGTGCGCGGGGAGAGTGCCTCTGAGCTCTATGACTTGCAGAGCGACCCTGGAGAGACGGTGAATGTGATAGGGGAACGACAGGAGATAGCGGGTATGATGAAGGAGGCCTTTTCTGACTGGCTTTTCTCCAACCTGAAGAAAAAAACAGAATGAAACGGAGTTATCGCATCAGAATAGGAATTCTTGCTGGCGTTTTCCTGCTCGCTGGTGTCCTGTGGCTTTGGTACAGTTCCCTTCCCCGTTCAGGCACGTCCCCCAACGTCATTATCATTAGCGTTGACACCATGAGAGCCGATCACCTCGGCCTCTACGGATACTCCAGAGACACCTCCCCCAATCTGGATGCTTTTGCCTCAGAAGCCCTCGTCTTTGACCAGGCCATCGCCCAGGCGCCCTTCACTTTGCCGAGCGTCGCCTCCATTTTTACCTCCCAGTATCCCTCCGCCAACGGTCTCTTGGACACTTCGTATCGTCTTGCTCCCTCAAAACTCACCATAGCTGAGACGCTCTCGCAGTATGGGTATCAGACGGCTGCTTTTGTGGGGGATGGAGAGCTTCAGGGTTCGTTCGGCATTAACCAGGGGTTTGACCGATACATTGACCAAGGAGGGGTTTCTCTTAAAGAAACCATTCCCCTGGCGCTTCGCTGGCTGGAGCGCGACAGAACGGGGAAGTTCTTTCTCTTTCTCCAGGGGTTTGACGTCCATGCTCCGTACTGGAAGCCGGGTCCGTACAACGCTCTGTTTGCAGACCCAGAGTATCGGGGAATTCTTGCAGACAGCGCGAGATACTGGCTTGATTACGCGCTCACGAGCAAAAACCCCAGAGCCGTCCTAGACAACATCAAGAAGCTCAACGGTGCCCCCGTGCTCGTTGAAGACAACGGCACCAGAATCCCTCTCACGCAAGAGGACATTGAGTACATCGTGGCCAGCTACGACGGAGGAGTGAGGTACACAGACAACCTCATTGCCGGCTTCTTTGACGAGCTCAAACAGCTCGGGCTGTTTGATAACTCCATCATCATTGTGCTCGCAGGCCACGGGGAGAGTTTGGGGGACATACTCAAAAGGAGCCATCCTTCAACCGACGGCCTGAACGTCATTGGTCACGGCCAGGTGTATGACGAGCTCGTCCGGGCCCCCCTCCTCATGAAGGTGCCCGGGTTTGAGTCCTCGCGCGTCTCCTCCCAGGTCCAGCTCATTGACCTCTTCCCCACCATCCTGGACTTCCTCAAAATACCTCAGAGCCGTCAGGTCAGGGCGAACATCCAGGGCGAGAGCCTGCTACCCCTTCTCAAAGGAGAACAGGAAGAAAACCCTGATTCGTACGCCTTCGGGGAGGGGGAAGGGGGCGCCCTTCGCTTCGTGCGCACCCCCTTCTGGAAGCTCATCGTGCGCGGAGAGAATATGTTTGAACTCTACCATTTGCAGGAAGACTCGGGAGAAACGACAAGCATGTACCTGGGGCAGTCGGACGTTGTTGGACAGCTTCAAGACGTACTCGCGAACCAGTATCTTGAGAATCTCCAAATCAAGTCCAGGAATCCCTAAGGGGACTCGGGATACAGGATGGAGAAGATATAGGTATTTTCATTCTGGTACTCAAGCTTGTAGAAGGGGGAAGAGAGGAATTGCTCAGGATCAATGTCGCCAAACAGCGTCCTTCTCGTTTGCATGGTGCTTGGAGAGAGGAAGATGTAGCTGATGCTGTATGATCTGAGGATGTCCAGGAAGTTTTCGTCTCCCGCGAGATTAGCCTCAATCCCTCGCATGACGAGCAGCCGGCCGGCGACCGCAGGATCAAGGACGTCTTCTGTGAGAGAGAGCGCGGGGAACAAGATATTGCGGCCGGTGAGTGTTGGAATCCACTGCCCGGCTCCTCCGATGAATACCCCTGCCTCCACATCCCGAATGGAGTTAAAGATGACGGCTCCCTCAGGAACGTTTTGGGAAATCCATGAGATCGTCTGCTCATCTCCCTTTGAAAACGGGGAGAGCGAAGCTAAGGCATTGAGGTTTCGTGAGACGATGAGGAGATTGTAGGGAGTGACGAGGAGGATGATGAGAATGGGGAGGGAGAGGAGAGCGTGCCTGATGTTGAATCCTCGCATTGACTGACGGAAGAACGGGAAGGCAATGAGGAGGGCGACCGGAAGAACCATGAGGAACTTTATCCTGGAGGGATACAGGAGGTTCCACCCGGGGAAGTGAAGCTCAAAGACGCTCTGGAACGAGCTGAGGGCGAGAAAGAGGACATAGAGGGTGGCGAGAAAGTATCCTGTTGTATCCTTTTTCTTCCATATGAAAAAGAGGGAGTAGAGAAAGAGCGCGGACAGTAAGATTCCAACGCTGTGGGTAAAGAGTTCGCGCAGGGAGAGTTTTTCAAGCTCTAGGTACCAGGCGCCTTGCGGGTTGTCAAAGAGAAAGAAGATGGGCTCCACGAAAAAGTATGGGGATATCGTGTGCTGAGGGTTTACATATTCAGCCTGAATCTCCCACTGTTCTTCAAGAAGCTGTTTGTTTGGTGTTGAGTGGAGGAAGAAAGGGGCGACGATGGCTCCCGCAACCAGGGCGGCAAGGAAGACGAGCAAAAGACGGAGCGCGTACCTGCCAATGAAGTCCAGCTTGTGTTGTAAAATCAGGAACAGGGTGTAGAGCCCGAAGATGAGGCCGAAGAAGACAGCGAAGGTCGGATGAATGAGCATGCTTCCCGCAAACAGTATGACAAGGGCAGTCAACACGTTCCAGTATGAAAGGAGATGCCGGATGCCGGACCTCAGTTTGGTCGGGAGGTCGGCCGCATCCCCGTTTCTTTTCTGTTTTGTATCCTCATGAAGGAAGAGAATTGCGGTTCCCGCGGCAACGATGGCGAGGGGATACATGAGCACGGTCGCGTTCGCTCCCGCAACGAAGAGAGAAGTCGGGAATATTGCAATGAGAGCGAGGGCAGCTGAGATTAAACTCGCTGGCCTGTTCTGCGAGAGCGCGTAGGCAAGGAGGTAGAGAGAAAAAGGAAAGAGCGCGTGAAAGATATTGGTGAGGTAGAGGATGAGTTTTGGAATGGGGAGTGAGGAAAGAAGGGAGAACCACGCTATGATGGAAGCAAATCCCGGCTGGTGGTTAAAGGCGATGGGGAGGAAGGGACTCCAGGTGTCCGGAATTCCGCCCTGATCTGTCATGATTCTGGTAATCATGCCCTGGAGCGCAGGGTCGGCGAACGGAGGGACTTGGAGGGTGTTCACAGGGAAGAGGCGAGAGAGGAGAGAGAGAAAAAGGAGAGCGATGAGGAGAAGCTCAAATCCGCGCCATCGGCGTTCAAATGTAAAGCTGATGCGTCGAATCCCGCGGGCCGCAGCGAACGCAAAGAGGGCGACAAAGGCAATGACGGTCAAGGAGAGCAAGGGGAGGGAGAATATCTTTAAGAGCCACGTGACCAGAGGGATGGCCGCGATCCCAATGCTGACGGCGAGGATGACCTTGACCTCCCAAGGAAGATTCTGGAAAGGGAGGAGCCGCGAGAGAACAAGTCCCGGAAGAACGAAGAAGAGGAGTATGAGGGCGACGAGGATTGGGCTCGTGAGAAAAGCGGCAGTAATGAGAGTCAGGATGAGGAACGCCGCATTCTGGATGTTGATGTTCATGGACGATGAGGTATACTATGGGAAAGACTTATAAACACGTTAACATATTCACCCTATGAGGAGAATACGAACGGTTTTCAAAAGGTTCTCTGCGGAATTTCGTGGCGCGCGTCTTTTTGGCAAGCACGGCCTCTTGCGCAGGTCGCCAATCGTCCCTGAGATTGCAGCGGGACTCGTCCTGGTTCTTCTCATTGCCTCAGCTGGAGCAACAGGCGTCCTCAACCGCGTGTCTCTTTCTTCCTATCCGGACTTCTTTGCGGAGAACGCGGAGTTTAGCGTTTTAGAGATTCCTCCGAGCGACGCTGGTTTGGACAAGAACGTTTCAAACGAGGTGTTCAGCGTCATTGGTCCCTCCATTCTGTCTCAGGACGTGCAGAGCCTCATACCCACCATTCTCCTCCACTACCGCATCAAGTATGTCACGTTCTACGACACCGCGTTTGTGTCGTTCTTTGAACCGTTTCTCAGCCCCAGGGCGGGCGATACGGAAACTCCCCGGATAGACAAGGTGGACGGAGCAAAGCTTTCAAGGGAGCGAGAGAAGTCCTTCCTTTCTATAGGGGACGGGTGGTACAGGAACGAGAAAGGGGACTCTGGCGTCTATCGCTGGATTGAGCGCTCAGCCACTCTCCACTTCTTCATTCCGCAGGGGGGCCTGAGCGAGGCGCCAACCATCCTCGCATTCTCATCACAGCACCAGCCCGGAGATGGGGACCTTGATATTCTCTTGAACAAAGAAAAGATTGCGACAGTCTCCTTCTCAAACACGTACTCTGACATGTACGTTGAACTCAAGGGGCTTCAGGAGGGAGACAACGTCATCACCCTCACTTCAGTGGACAAGTGCAGTGTTGCGGGAGGTGGCGATCCCAGGTGCTTGAGTTTTGCCTTCAAGGACATCAAGCTCCTGGATGCAGAGCAGATTCCGGGGGAGGGAATCATCCGCTACAACGGTTTTTATCCGGAGGCCGCTTTAAGCGAGAGTAGCGTCAATCCACCTCAGTGGATGAGCGCGAAGGCGGACATTCAGATATTCACGCTGAATCCCCAGCGGGTCTTTGTAAGCTTTGACGCGGTCAGTTATGCAAAGAACAGGAGGTTTACCGTTCAGCAGGATGGCAAGGAGGTTCAGACGTTGGCGCTTGCCGCGGGAGCCTTCCAGCGAGTTGCCTTTCCCTTGGAGCTGAAGGACGGGAACACTAAGCTTGACCTCATTTCTGAGGGATGCGATCAGCCCTCGCTCGTTGAGGGGAATGGGGACGAACGCTGTCTCGGGGTTCAGATCAAGAGTCTTCTCTACGAAACACTGCAGTAATGAGCATGTTTACGGGGTTTCAGAACAGGCGCCTGCCCTTGGAGGCCGGGTTTCTTGCGGTTCTTCTGCTCGTCCTTGCCGCCTCTATCTGGAACTTCACAAAGAGTATTCCGTTCCAGCTCGTTGATTTTGATTCCTTCCAGTACCTCGCCTTTTCAAGATCCCTGCTCTCTGGTACGGAGATTTACATCCCAGAGATACGCTCTCCTTTTCTTGCTCTTCTCATCCCTTCCTCTCTGCTGTGGGCCCGGTTTCTCATGGCGCTCTTCCACGTTGGAACGACCCTTCTCATCTACCTTATCTCCCGCCGACTGTTTGAGAACCGCGCGGCCGCGCTTTTTGCGGCCCTTGCCTTTGGGCTTTCCTGGTGGATGTTCGTTTTTCAGACTTCTCCCTTGTCCGATCTCCCGGGCATGTTTTTCTTCCTCGCAGGTCTCCTCTTCTGGCTGGGGGGAGAAAAGAGAGGTCAGCTGGTTTCGGGCGTCCTGTTCGGTTTAGCCCTGCTTGTTCGCTTTGATCTCATCTTTCTCATAGCCCCCTTAGTTTTTTTCACGAGACCCCAGCATTTTTGGCGCGTCCTCTTGCCCGCGTTTCTCTTGGCGGGCCCCTTTGAGTTTTTGTTAGACGCTCTCGCCTACGGGCATCTTGTTTACTCTCCCTTTGAGTTTTTCAGAGTGAACGTCTTGCAGTTTGGAGGGACAGCCAGCAAGGACTTCTTGCGGGTCGGAGTCCTTCTCGCCAGAACATTTCCCTTGATTGTGTTCCTCGCCCTTTTCGCCATTCTTCGGTTCCAAAAGCGGGGAAACAGGATCCTTTTGAGCTTATTCGTGCCCTTTTTCCTCCTTGCCTCGTATGCTGAACCCGCAGAGCCCAGGATATTCGTGGTCAAGCTCATGCCCCTACTCGCCCTTCTCTCAGCGAACTTCTTTCTTGTACTGAAAGAGACATCCATGAAAAGAGAGGTTTGGCAGGCGGTTACAGCAGGACTTCTCATCTTCGTCGTTGGGTTCGGGCTTCTGCGGCTAGCTGGCATCCAGTACGAGGAACGGAAGTTTGAGGTTGAGGACTGCGTTTCGGGCCGCGTCTGCAGCAACTTCTATTCGGCTGTTGAGTATTACTGTGGCGTGCACACTCAGCTCGTCCAGCCGACCCTAGAGTCGGTCGGAGAACTGGGGAAAACCTGCGACTCCTTTGTTTACTTCAAGGATATTTCGTTCTATGATACAAATGTGAACACGTATTTGCAGCAGCATGCCGAACTTTGGGGTGAAAACACCGCAGCTTATGTGTATCGTTTCAGATAAGGATTGTCTATGAAGGAGAGCCAGATAAAGCGGTTCACACTTCTCATCAACCTCGCAGTTGTCCTTCTTCTGGTCGTCTTTGTGTACTTCCCCGGCGTCTTCACGCAGGGCCCCGCCTCCATCTTGAACTTCAGTTGGGACAGCCAGCCGCTTTTCTCCGGTGTCTTTACCTACGCTCACTACGATACCCCGGTGGTAACCACAAGCTGCGGATATGATTACCCTTCCGGTTGTCGCATCGTGAATGATTGTACAGATTGCCATGAAGGGAGTTGCTGGACCCGAGTTGAGGACCATGGTCCAGACCCATCGTGCTGTGTCCCGAGCGCCGGAAGCTCTTGCACGGTCTTTAACCAATGTGGTCAGGCTGGCGTTGGTGTCATTCTGTGTAACGGTTCGTGTTCGGCTTCTGCTCCGTCGCTCCCTCCAGGATACGGAAGCTCCTGCACCTCAACTCCAAACTCTTGCAACCAGACTAACTCAGGAACCATTGGGTGCAGTGGAAGTTGTTCTGCGACGACACCTCCAAACCCCCCGGGATACGGAAGCGCCTGCAACACAAACTCCTGCGGGGTGTCCGGGGGAACCATTAACTGTAGCGGCACGTGCTCTGGCTCCACGCCTCCTCTTCCTCCGGGCTACGGAAGTGCTTGCAACACTAACTCCTGCGGAGTATCCGGGGGAACCATTAACTGCAGCGGCGTATGCTCTGGCTCCACTCCAGCCCTTCCTGCGGGCTATGGATCTGCCTGCAACACCAATGCCTGCGGGGTGTCCGGAGGCGTCATTGGCTGTAGTGGCACATGTTCTGGCTCCACTCCAGCCCTTCCTGCTGGCTATGGATCTGCCTGCAACTTTAACTCCTGCGGGATGGCCGGGGGAACCATTGGGTGCAGCGGTTCGTGCTCTGGCCCTGCTCCGTCAGAGAGTTTGTGCAACTCGGCTCCCACAGCATCAAACCTTCAGCCCACACAGGGCAACAACTG
>JAUYMI010000003.1 GCA_030698665.1 bacterium | reverse complement strand
ACCGCAACCACACGAGCCCCCATTTCAGTAAGAACCTTGTAGGCAAAGGATCCCACATTGCCGAATCCTTCAATGGCGACAGTCGTATCTTTGAGGTTCATGCCCAGGAGTTCGAGTACAACTTTGGTGGCATGGGCGACGCCGAATCCCGTGCTTCCGAACTCATGGGGAATGCCGCATTTTTCCCCCTTTTTGCCGAAAAGCTGCATGCACGCGTTTGAGGGTTTTCCCGTGGCTGACCTCCACTTTCCCGTTGCCTCCACGAACCATTGCATCTCCCGTTCCCCCGTGTTCACGTCAGGTCCCGCCACATACTTTGTGGGGGTGAAAAAGGCGATGCGGCGGGCGTAGCTTTGAACAAACTTCTTTTTGAGTTCGTCAGAACCCCCGTTCCACACGATCCCTCCCTTAGCTCCCCCGAAGGGAAGCCCGGCCAGAGAGTTTTTCCAGGTCATGGTGCGAGCCAATCGGGCGACCTCCTCTAAGCTCACCTCGCTCGTCATGCGGATTCCTCCCTTGCCCGTTCCCAAAGCAAGGTTGTCCAGCACCAAGAATCCTCTCATGCCGAGCTGAGGGTCTGAGACCTCAATGAGGTACTCTGGCCCGTACGCGTCGCGGTTCATAGCAAGCGCTTCAACAACTGTTTTTTTCATGTCAGGGGCGTTTCTTTGGGTGAGCGATGATGCGCTTTTTCAAAAGCTGGGAAATGACGAGGGCAAGCGCCAGAATCACAAGGTATCCTGCCATGATGGTGAAGTATCCGTACGGGAGTTTGTGGGAGGCGCCGAGCACGAGAGCAGAAACCCAGGAAACAACAGAAACAACCCCGCTCCCGAGCAGAAAAGGCGCTTTACGCATGAATTCGTCAGAAGACGGAAAGTGGTGCCCGGCGTGCCGGTAGAGCCGCGGGATGTGGTGGAGGTGAAACACCGCTCCGTTCAAGATGATAACAGCGACAATGGTCATCTTTGCTAAAAACTTTGAGGAGGCCAGGTAGCGCTGGGGGTTTTCAAAAACAAGGAAGAGTCCTGAAACAAGAAGAATCGCTATCCCAATCCATACCATCTTCCCTCCAAGGAAGAGAAATCGCATCTCCGTGCGCGATATCCTTTCGTCTTTGACGCTGGAAAAGAACATGGCGTCTGAGAGAAACGCCCCTCCGGCCCCCACCGCCACTCCGAGAATATGAAAGATGGTGAAAATGGTGTGTTGGTCCATGTTTAGTACTTGCACACGCACACACCCGAGTTCTGGATTGAGAAGGCAACGGTCTCAACCACCCGCTTGTCAAAGAGAGACGGCATGATGTTTAAAGGAGTCGGATGCTTTACAAGCCCCGAGAGACAGATGGCCGCGCATATGAGGGACTCGGAGTTTATCTCAGAAGCCCCGGCTTCCAGAAGACCCCGAAAGAGTCCGGGAAAAACGTAGGCGTTGTTGATTTGGTTGGGATAGTCGGATCTTCCCGTGGCGATAATGTAGGCTCCCGCCTTTTTCGCCTCGGCAGGATCAATCTCAGGCGTTGGGTTGGCGAGGGCAAAGACGATGGGTTTCTCGGCCATGGAGGCCACCATGGCCTTTGTGAGCACGTTGCCAACAGAGAAACCGATGAATACGTCAGCTCCTTTTACGGCCTCAGCAAGTCCTCCCCTTCTCTTGGGTTTTGTGAGCTTCGCTACCTCCACCTGGTACTTGTGCATGCCCTTGGCCTTTTGATGCAGGATTCCCTGCTTGTCTACCACTGTGATGTGGCGGACCCCGTATGCAAGGAGCAGGTGCGTTGTGGCAATACCAGCAGCTCCAGCTCCATTGACCACAATCTGGATCTCCTCTGCTTTCTTTTTTGTTACCCTCAAAGCATTCATGAGGGCTGTTAAGGCAACGACGGCAGCTCCGTGCTGGTCGTCGTGGAAGACCGGGATATCAAGACGCTTTCTCAGCTCAGTTTCAATCTCAAAGCACCTGGGAGCTGAAATGTCTTCTAAGTTAATGCCAGCGTAGTTGGGGGCCAAGGCCTCAATGATGGCAATGAGCTTTTTGGGATCTGTTTCTTTGATCGAGATCGGGTAGGCGTCAATGTTGGCAAAGGACTTGAAGATGGCGGACTTGCCTTCCATGACCGGAATGGCAGCTTCAGGCCCGATGTTTCCCAACCCAAGCACCGCTGTTCCATCTGTGATGATAGCCACCGAGTTTCCCTTGTTGGTGAGCTCGCGGTCCAGCTTCTTGTTTTCGGCTATAGCTTGTGAAACAAAGGCAACCCCGGGGGTGTAGGCAAGGCTGAGATCCCGCTTTGTGCGGATCGCGGTCTTGGCCGCAATGCCAATCTTTCCTCTCTTTGCCCTGTGATACTGCAGAGCTTCTTCTTTTGAGATCTTCATCGCAGGAGAGGAATGACGTACCAGAGGAAGATGGTGATCAGCACGGCCAGGGCTGTTGTCAAAACGATGATTGTTTTCATCCCTTTAGTTATAGCTTACAACTCAAGGTCAGCAAAGTTTTCCGGAAGATATGTTATCTCAATTCCAAGTTTGCTTCCCTGTTCATGTTCCCACGCAGAGCCCCGGGAGGTTTCCCACCCGGGCAGGAAGTAGAGAGATCCAATGGATCCTGATTTAAAGAGAGGAAGGAGGAATTCATCTAAAACACCCTGAGGGTACCCCAAATTCTCTTTCATCTTGATGCGCTGGATGGGAATCTCAAAAGGCCGTTGGTCAAAGACATTCTTGTGTCGTTGGGCAAGAAAGGAAATGGCGCGGTCAAACTCAGCGAAGTTTGCCTTCCTGGATCCCTTCCCTCCTGTTGAAATCGGGCCGCAGACCTGGAGTGCTGGGCCCGGAATGCGTTTAAGTAGGGGCCAGACGATCTCCAGCATGTTCTCGTAGCTCTCAGCTCGGCGGAGAAGTTCAAAGTCCTGCGGGGTCCAAAATGCGTATTTGGGGTGGTAGTTCATGATCCCTCACAGGAAAGAAAGGGAATGAGGCATGCCAGTTTGTCTCGTTCCCCTTCTTTTCCTTGAAGTTTTGAGTATTGAAAGTATGCTGTCACTGCTTCTGCCTGTTCTTCGGGATTCATCTCTTCCCAGGAGGCTCCCTCAGCAATCCTTTCTTCCCAGTTGTAGGCGGAGTTCCTGGATCCGGTGCGCAGGAAGGCCAGGAGCTGGGCAGTGAGGCTCTTTGGTATGTACCCCCAGCCATGCTGCTGATACTGCCACACATGGGCGAGCTCGTGAATGAGAGTCGTTTCGTATGTTGCGAGCTTTGCCTCGGGATACTTCATGTGAACCGTATTCCCTATTGTCTTTGAGGCATCCCGTGCATACCAGGAGTGAAAGACGATGTGGACCTTGCTAAGGTCCACAGCATCTCCATACACGAATTGAGCGAGTTCCTTTTCTTCTTCGCTCAGCTCCCTTGCCCCGGGGTATAGAGCCCCTAAAAGAAAAAGGACCGTAAAAAGGATTAGGATGCAAGCTGAAAAAAGAAAGATGCGGTTCTGGGGTATCCTTTTCATACGAGCAACAATGGTTATCTCCCCTCCCCTTTCCTGTCTATCACAAGCTGGATATCGGTAAGGGCAATGAGTTTGTGGTGCACATTGGGTTCAATCTCAAACATTGTACCTCGGTCTGGAACCTTGGTTTTAAGAGGAATTTTAGGGCTTTCTAAGGGCATCTTATGTACCCGTCTCGGTCGGGGTCATTTTAGCACAAAATGAGACAAATGAGACATTGGATAGAGCTAGCGTTTCGTCTTACTTCGTTTATAGTAGGATAAAATAAAACAGGGCAGGAAGGCTTCTTCTGCGAAGCTTTCCCGCCCTTTGTGTGCCAACTTGAGCTGGCCGACTGCGCTAGGGCGTTACGCTGGCGCAGAGCGCGTAGGCCTGAAGCTGCCATGCGCCGTTCTGGAAATTGGCTGAAGCGCGAGCGCGAACATGCCATCCAGAACTGTATGGAGCGCTAGTAACAATCTCTATCACTCCTCCACCCGACGACATGATGTCAAAGCCCCCGCTGATGATCTGCTTGCCGGCAGGACAAGGTAGAAGGATGGCTACGAACGGGGAGTTCGCAAGGGGGCTGACAGCGTGAACGAGCTCAAAGTCGCTGAGACCGCTTGGACCTGGTAGACCCTGCGGACCAGCTGGGCCCGGAGCGCCGTCGGTTCCGTCTGAACCTGGTAGACCCTGCGGACCCGTTTGGTTCCAGGAGATTGCTGTCTCGCTAGGCAGACAGTCGGCCGGGTTGCCGACGAAACGCATCTGCCCATTGTTGTTCTTGTAGCAGGCGTGGAGCTCGTTCGGGTTGCCGTGCGTTGCCAGTGCGACACCGCCGCCGGCCACGAGGAGAACCAGTACAAAACCGAGAACCCCTATCAGTACCCTCATTCGTCCTTGCATCACTGCCTCCTTCTTCATTTCTGCTTGCCGTCCCGTGGTAGCGTAAAGGTACTCAGGTCGTAGTCCCCTCCTTGCTCTTTGTGGATGTCAGTTTCAATCCACTAGAATTGCCAACGAACTAAGACTATATCTTCTTTACCACAATTTTCTTAAGATGTCAGCACACCTGCGGGTATCCTCGGTTTCCCTTCGGTAAACTCAGGGCAAGAAAGTCAGGGATTCCAGAACTTTCTGGGAATCTCTTGTTGACCCGTCTCGATCGGGCCTACAAGATATTCTTTGCGAGGTTAATGGGTTTTGCACCAGCAATATGCATTGGTTCCCGGATATCAAGGTCACTATATTTTGCTACTTGAGATTTTGTGCGAAATGCAATACTCATTACACCAATGACTTTATTGGTTTCTACATCTATAAGTGGGCAACCGCTGTTCCCGGGATTGCTGATGGCGTCAATAACAAACCAGTTCCGTGGGTGAATCAAGTCAATACCATCTTGTTTTATGTTACTGATGATAGCTCGATTAACGACGAGTGTAATACCAAATCCCTCGTTCATCAGTTGGGCGGCGTATGGGAATCCTAGAAAGTAAGTGTCTTGCCCAATTTCAATCTCATCAGAATTGCCCAATTCTAATGGTTTCAAAAGTGTCTTGTCAGAGCCTTCAATTTGGAATAAGGACACATCATTTTTATCTTCTTTTTTTATAAAACTGAGTGGTAGCCACGTATAATGCTCCAAACCGTTTGGCTCTTGTTTAACCATAACCATACCCATAAGCTTTGATTGAAATTGGGGTGGCGTTTGATTATAAACATGAGCTACAGTTAGAATTTTACCATCGCCAGAAACACAAAAACCACTTCCAGTAATTGTCATCTGATTCGGGGTAGGGCTAAACCCTATTGCAATAATGGAGCTTCTTACTTTTTCTATTTTGTTGCTAAGGCTTGAATGCATTGTTATTGAACAAGGCGTATATACTTTTTATTCCGAACAACTTGGATAATAGTTGAAATTTGTTAGAAACCTTCCTTTCATTCCTATTTTTATAAGTCTGGTAGTCATATGATTGCAAAGAATTATGCTCATCATATAGGTTCCCCGCTGTCTCTGTCGTAATCACACCTAATTTTTCGGCTACAACTATTACATCTAATGTGGATATAGTCGTCGTTACTACCCCAGAAACTCGCTCT
The DNA here is from genome assembly GCA_030698665.1 of bacterium. GTDB lineage: Bacteria > Patescibacteriota > Minisyncoccia > Minisyncoccales > UBA10102 > JAUYMI01. The sequence goes on along the minus strand of JAUYMI010000003.1, from coordinate 427 downwards.
TGAAACTTTTGGTCATCCCCAAGCGCGATTCTTTGACGGGTTTGGGTGTCCATCGGGTCGGCTTTCTCGATCATCTCCAGATTATTGTTGGTTCCACTTAATGCAGAGATTGAACCATTTTCTTGTTTTATGCAACGGGCAAAGTTATCCAAAAGTTTGTTCAGCGAAGGTTCCAAAATTAATATGGGCATACTCTTTAATAAGCATTTCAGACGTTCAAAGTCAAGAAAACAAGTGACTGTATGCATGCCTGACTTACACAGCTAGGGGTCTCGGTCACTTGACTTAGCATATGAGGGCTGCGGGGAATGGAATCGAACCATTATACTGGGCTTCAAAGGCCCATGTCCTACCGTTAGACGACCCCGCAAGAACGAACAACCGCCAACTCCAAAGGAAGCTGGGGAATAGAAGCATATCTCATCTG
>JAUYMI010000001.1 GCA_030698665.1 bacterium | reverse complement strand
TCCCCCAACCTGGATGCCAGAAGAACCAATGTACACGGGGGCCACGGGGTTCACGATGTCAGGAGGGTGGGACTGGATGCGTTCTGCGAGCGCGCGGAGGGACTGAAGGTCACCCTGCAGAGTGAGGAGATCTGCCACTTGGGCTCTCAGCTCCTCAAGGGCGGAAGAGTCCAAAACCTCGCGGACAACCTCGCGCACGGGTTGCTGCACAATGACGGTGGGACCCTGCTCTGGGGCAGGTTCTCCTGGAGTTGCTAGGGGCTCCTCTTGCTGGGGCGGCTGCTCCCCTGCCGGTTCTCCCTTGGCAAAGAACTTAAAGCCACTGGCCTTGGTAAACAGGGAGTCCACTGTGTCATTGAAGCTGCGGTACCCAGCAGCAATACCAGAGAGGTCAGAGCGAATGCCATGGCTGAGCGCCTGGTCGGCTTGCACGTATGCCTTGCCAATGCCTTTTGTGAGAGAGGTTGCACCCCTTGCAAGCCAATCTGCGTATGTGTAAGCAAATTCGCTTGGAGATTCTACGGCGTACTTCACTCCTCTACCAACATTTTGACTGAGTTTGTTGAGATCTTCTGGAAGATCTTGTGCCCCGAGCACTACTTGCTTTCCCGTCCTCTCTGTTTGAGCGAGAACTTCTGTTACAGCTGCTACCCCCTTTTGCATTCCTTGCTCTCCTGACGTAATCCCAATAAAGACAATGGCAGCGGCAACAACAAGAACCAAAGCTCCCTTGAGCGGCAAGGAAACCCTCTCTCTTTCAAGCAGAACGCCCGCTTCTTGAACGGGCAGGTTTGCGGCTACGGCAGATCGGCTCTGGGCCTCACGAAAGTTTTCCACACCCCGGATATAATCATCCAGCCACTCCTTCGTGGTTACCCAGTTTCTTCCAACCTTTTCTGCTTTCAGTTTTCCCTGTCGTGCTCGCAGGTTCAAATACTTCTGCGAATACCCACAGACCCTACTTGCTTCCTTAAGGGAGATGTAGCGTGTCGGTTTCATCTTCATTGCGCAAGGCCTTGACACCTCTTCACATTCCCCATATAATCAAATTGAAAACCCCGAGAGTGCATCGCACTCCAAATGAAAATCGTGTTGTTGTGAGCGCCACTCATGTTATGATACGAGCTTCAGACGGGGTTTTCGTTTACAGCTGATGCAGAATCTTTCCAAACCAGCTGTCTTCCATATAGTACCGCTGATACTCCAATGCCCTACCAGGCATTACTCTATTATCTCTAAAGAACAAATATTCGTCAAGAGGGTTATGCCATACGCTATGGGATAACCCTCGTGTATTTCAAATTAGCGTTCCAAACAGGCCAAAAGGATGTCAACATCATGGATCTGAGCCATCAGAATCAAGCAAAATCTTTGCTGGAAAAGAGGCGATCCTGCAATTTCCTTGAAAGCAAGTACCCGTAAAAGAAAATACTTGCTCTAAAGAACAAATATTTACGGATAAAAGACAGTTAATGAGAGAACAAACGAGGATACGGAAAACAAGTACCGCGAAGTTATTCCTCTTGCTCAGGAGCCTGAAGCTCTGCGAGATCAACTTCGTTGGAATCCCCTGTGAGCTTGAGAATGTCCTTGTCTATCTTCCGGAACTCCTTTGAGGACCTGTTGTACGCGTTGACCACGGTCCCCAGGTGCCCCCCGAGCTTCCCGTGATACTCCTGGTATGCCTTCATGTGGCGCTGGAGCAGGCCCACGTTCTTTAGTATGTCCTTGGTGGACTCCTGAATCTGGTACGCCCTCATCCCCTGCCACAGAGCCTGCAGCGTGACGTAGAAGGTGGTTGGGGAAACAATGTGCACCTTCTTCTCGTTCCTCGCGTACTCCAACAGATCCCTCGTGTTGCTCTTCACCGCCCCCACCTTGTTGACCAGGAGATCGTAGTATATTCCTTCAGCGGGAATAAACATGAAGGCATACTCGGTGGTCCCATTCTGGGGCCGGATGTACTTTGAGGTCTCCTCTATTCTGTTCTTGAGGTCGGAGAGAAACATCTTCTCCAGTTCGGCCCTCCGGTTGCTGTCCTGTTCTTCTGATAACCGGTTGTAGTTTTCCAAAGAGAACTTGGAGTCAATGGGAATCATCTTGTCTCCCATGAATAGAACGGCATCCACAATCTCCCCGTCTGGGAACTTATACTGCATTGCATACTGCTTTGGATGGAAGGCGTTCTTGAGCAGGGTCTCTAAATAGTACTCGCCGAACACCCCCCTCTGCTTTGGGTTCTGGAGGGTGTCTTGAAGCGACCGTAACTGATCGGCAAAACCCATCACCTGTCGGTTTGTTTCATCCAGTCGGGCAAGCTTCTCTGTGATGTCGCGAATCACGGAGGTTGATGCTCGGTACTGCTCCTGGGCCATCTTGTTGGTGTCTCCGAGCTTGGAGTCCAGGGTTCCCCTGAGCTCGGCCAGCTGGTTCTGGATCAAAAGCAAAGACGAGCTTTCAGGACGCTTTCTGCCAAGCACAAAGAGAGATATGGCAAGGGCGCTCAAAAGAACCACGAGAAGCGCCAGAACCGCAATGATGACAGCTGACATATACCCACAATATCATTCTCCCTCATTCCGTTCAACGGAATGCCCCTCCCATTATCGCCTTGCTAGCAATCTCCGTGACCACAAAGGCAAGGTACAGAAAGAGGAGAAATCCTGCCTCCTTTCTCGTAATCTTCCTATCGGTCCTCGTGAAGAGCAGGAAGAAGAAGGCTGAGATGACGAGGAAGAAGCGGCCGATGGAGAAGGGCGAGAAGTCCTGAATCTCAATCGGGTGTAGGAGAGCCACGATCCCAATGACAAGTGTGGCCAGCACGATGACTGACCCGAGCAGCTGCCCCAGAATGATCTTGCTGTTTCCCCGTCTGGCGGCCGCAACGGCAAAGTACAGCTCAGGGAGAGCCGATCCAAGGCCCACACCCAGAATCCCGATCATGGAAATAGGGATACCCAGGGCCCCAGCAAAGAACGTGGCGGACCTGACGATTCCCTCAGCTGAGAGCAGAAGCATGGCGGCACTGAGTGCGATGGCCCCCAAGCTGACAAAGAAGGTGCGAAAATGCCTCACGGGTTCTGGTACCTGTCCCCCATGGTTGTAGACCTGCGTGAATTCTTTGCGGCGGGCCAGAAGCCACGCTGAGTACAAGAGAAAGACGAGGATGAGAACCACCCCGTCCCCGCGCTCCAGGGTTCCGTCCAGGATCAAGAGAAGCGGCAAGAATGCCACCCCAATGGCAAAGAGGACCGATGTTTGAATGAGGCGCCCGCCTGAGGAAATCTGGCCTCCAATGAGTCCGGCCAAGGCGGCTACCAGGGTAAGGTCAACTACGCTGTTGCCAACGACGTCTCCAAAGGAGAGTTCTGGAATGCCGTGGAGCACGGAAGAGATGCCGACAAAGAGGTTTGGGATTGAGCTTGCGATGGCCATGAAGAAAAAGGCGATGACAAACTCCTTCCATCCCAGATAGCGGGCAACTTTCGTCACCCCGGATACCAAAAGGTCAGCTGACTTAAAGAGCAGGAATCCCGAAGCGAGAACTAAAAGGATATGGAATATCATGACCCGGAGAGTGATGGCGCACGCTTTTTAATAAAGTACCACTTTGCACCTTCAATGAGAAGGACATTGAGAAACGCGATGAGAGCCAGTACCCCCCAATCAATCGCGTTCAGGGCAACCGTATGAAAGAGATTCTGGAAGAACGGCAGGTATATTGTGCCTAGCAGGAGAGCGAAGCTTCCCGCGAGCGCCATGTTCAAATACCTGTTGGAAAATAGGGAATACTCCCAGATGTTGCGGCGCAGGCTCTTGCAGGAGAAAGCATAGAGGAGGGAGTCCGTGGCGAGCGCAGCAAAGAGAAAGGTTCTGATGTGCTCAATGGAGTAGGTCGTGGAGAGAAGTCCGAGAAAGACCAGAATGAGAAGGATATCCGTGAATATGCTGACGGCAAAAATAATGACCTTCATCTCAGGATTCAGAAGCTCCCCATCCTTTTTCTGCGGCGGGCGAGACATCACATCTCCTTCCATTTTCTCAAAGGTAAGGGCTATGCCCGGGAGTCCTGACTCAACGATGTTGATCCAGAGAATCTGAATGGCAGTAACCGGGAGGGGAAGTCCGAAGAACAGGGCTGAACCAATGAGGAGCGTTTCAGAAAAGGAACCTGAGAGGAGAAAGGTGATGGCTTTCTGGGCGTTGTCTAAAATGACCCTGCCCTCTCGGATGGCAGATGAGATAACCTGAAAGTTGTCGTCTAAAAGCACGAGGTCCGAGGACTCTTTTGCCACATCGGTAGCGGAACCCAGGGCGATTCCGATATCCGCCCTCTTGAGGGCGGGGGCGTCATTGACCCCGTCTCCGGTCATCGCAATGACCTCCCCTTTCCTCTGCCACGCCTCAATGATCCTCAGCTTGTGGGCCGGTTCCACGCGGGCAAAGACAACGACACGCTCAAGCCTCATATCCAGGTCTTCATCTGAGACGGTATCCAGCTCCCTGCCCTCCATGAGACCACCATCCTCAACCTCCATGCCGAGTTCCAGAGCGACGCTCTTTGCCGTAAGAGCGTGGTCTCCCGTGACAATCACCGTCCTCACACCAGCCAGTCGCGCGGCCAGGATGGCTTCTTTGACTCCAGGACGAAGAGGGTCTTTGAACCCGGCAAACCCCAAGAGGGTCAGGCGGGAGATTTCTTGGCTGGGATCCAGGGTCTTGCCTCTGATCTCACGCTTGGCGAGCGCAACGACTCTGAGTCCCCTGCCTGCCATTGCCTCAAGGCGCTTGTGCGCCTCCTCTGCCTCCAGCTTCGTAAGACGAGAGGCGGCGATGACGGACTCAGGAGCTCCTGCGACCGCCAGAAGGATGTTCTTGCCGTGCTGGTGAAATGACGCCACGTACTTATTCTTCGTATTAAAGGGTACGCGCCTGAGAAGCGGAAAGTCCAGAATGAGTTCCTCTGGCACGATTCCCTCCTCCATGGCAGTTTCTAAAAGCGCCTTGTCAGTCGGCCTGCCACGGAGTATGACGCTTCCCTTGACCTCTTCTGCAAAGGCCTCATTTGCGAGCGCTGCGACACTCAGGGCTTCGTCTCTGGCTACTCCTGAGCCAAGCTCAAGTTCTTCCATGCGCATCTTTCCCTCAGTAAGGGTGAGGGTCTTGTCTGTTGCGATTACAGAGGTACTCCCAAGGGTTTCAGCTGAGGTGAGGTGGCGGACCAGTCCCCGCTCAGCTAAAATGCGGCGCATGCCAATGGCCAAGACCACGGTGATGGCAACGGGAAGGCCTTCTGGTACCGCTGCAACGGCCACGGCAACAGCGGTTGTGAACATCTCAAGAAAGTCCCCTCCCTTCACAATGCCAATGGCAAAGATGAGGATGGCCAGGATGCCGACGATTCCACCGATTAACCACGAGAAGCGCTTGAGGCGCGCCTGGTACGGCGTCTCCTCCTCTTTTGCTCTCTGTACAAGCTGTGCAATGGTTCCGAGTTCCGTTGTCGCTCCAGTGGCGGTCACAAGCATCATGCCCTCCCCTTCCGTAACCACGCTTCCCTGGTATGCCATGCTATCGCGATCAGCTAACGGGGTATCCTGCGAAATGGGTTCTGCACTCTTCACAGAGGAAATCCACTCCCCTGTCAGCACGGCCTCGTTGATCTCGAGTCCCGAGCTCGCCACGACCCTCCCGTCTGCCGGGGCCTTGCTGCCCGGCGCGAGCTTGACGAGATCTCCCGGGACAAGATCTGCCTCAGCGACCTCGTGTTCTTTGCCTCCCCGAAAAACCAAAGCCCGCACCCTGAGGACCTTCTTGAGGGCCGCGAGCGTCTGACTTGCCTTGTTCTCCTGGAAGTACCCTATGAAGGTGTTGAGCACGACCGCCCCGAAGATAACGGCGCTGTCCGTATGCTCTCCGAGCACGAGCGTCACCGCGCCAGCGGCGACAAGGATGAGGATGAGAGGGCTGCGGAACTGCTTTGCGAAAATGAGGAGGCGCGAAGGAGCCTTCTCTTCGGGAAGCCTGTTCTCCCCAAACTCTTTTCGTCTCAAGACAACCTCTTGTAAGGAGAGTCCGGTTTCAATATCCGTACTGAGAAGCTCGGCTGTTTTTTCTGCCGTGAGCGAGTGCCATGGCTGCTGTTCCATGGAATACATTGTATCAAACTCCGGCAGTTTTTAATAACGTGGCGGTCTAAGGGGAGTGGAACCCGTCGCTTCGCTCTTTAAAACCCCTCGGTTTTAATATTTCCGCCACGGGAAAGAATTCTTCTCTCCCGTCCCCTCTCTTAGGGTTCGACTCCACAAATCACTCCGTGGTGGAAAAATAGGAGTGAGCGTAACGAAGCGACGCAAAAACCCCAAGGCGACTTAAGCAGTGGGTCAGAGTGCTTTGCGGTCCCAAGGGGAGTCGAACCCCTGTTACCAGGATGAGAACCTGGCGTCCTGGGCCACTAGACGATGGGACCTGGTGGAGGGGCGGACGGCAACTTCCCTTACTTCCCCTCCAGCAAGATCTTCCTGACCTCATCGAGATCAAACCTCCCAGCGCTGTCCTCTTGCGAGATGAAAGTGGTGACGCGGGTGATGTCCTCCTTGTGAGCCCCCGCGTCCGACAGCCGCCTTGCGATCGTGTTGACCTCAGTAAACGTCCGGCCGCTGTTCCCGCCCTCTTTCCGGAGCTCCCGCTGTAGTTCTCGCCGATGGGCGATCACTGCTTCAGCGTACTCGAGCAAGAGAGTGGGCCTATTCAGCCGGGGCCTCAGCTCCAACAGTATCTTGAGACGATCCTCTACCACCATGCTCCCTCCGTTCTCAGAGAGAAAGATTAGGAGGTGCCGTCCGCCTACTCTACTCCGACCCTACCATACCCTACCCCCCTTCTCAAGGTTCGTAGTCCGGGGGAATTTCGTAGTAGTCAATGATGTACTTTGCCAAGTTTTGAAAGATGGGGACAGCTGAATACTCGGCCGTGTTGGTCTCAGGGTTCTGGAGTTTGATGAGAACGAGAAACCTCGGGTTGAAAGCTGGAGCATACCCGATGAAGGACTGATTTGTTTTCTCAGAATACCCTGCTTTAGGAATACCTAGGGCAGAATATGATATCTGGGCTGTTCCCGTTTTGCCGGCCACGTAGTACCCGGGCACGCGGGCTGACTTTGCGTACCCGTGTTCCGTGACCGACACGAGCATAGAGGTAATCTGGGAAGCCGTTTTAGCTGAGATGACGCGCTGAGGATCCTCTTGTGGTCCCAATGCCCTGTCCCCCGCAAGCTCAGCGACATAAGGGGTCGTCATGACCCCATTGTTCGCCAAAGCGGTGAAGGCGCGAGCTATCTGCAGAGGCGTCATCTCAATGCCCTGTCCGAAAGCAGCCGTGACAAAGTTGATCTCATATCCTTTTCTGAATTCCCGGTTCTCAGAGAAGGCCTCTCCCGGAAGATCAATTCCGGTCGGACGAAGAAACCCGAAACGCTCAATGTACGAGAGGAAGCTCTTGTTTCCGAGCTGACGCTCGGCAAAGACCGCCCCCGTGTTGATGGAGTACTCCAGCACCTCGGTCATGGTGCGTTCCCCCCACATCCGCTGGTCATAGTTCTCAATGCTCGCACCTCCGATCTGCACCCTGCCCGTATCCATATAGGTCGTAGTGGGAAGCACCCTGCCCTCTTCAATCGCGGAAGCCATGGTAATGGGCTTGAAGATGGAACCCGGCTCAAAAAGTCCTTGAGTAATGGGGTTCTGGAAAACCGAGAGGTCAGAAACCTTGCCGTACTGGTTCGGGTCAAAGCTTGGAACAGTGGCCATCGCCAGGACCTTTCCCGAACTCGGTTCCACGACCAAAGCAGACCCTGATTCAAAGTTCAAATCTTCTCTCGCCGCCCCCAGCAAACGCTCAGCCTCCCTTTGAATGTTGTAATCTATCGTTAAAACGAGGTCTTGCCCGTCCTCGGGCTCAGACAAGCCAGAAGGTCTCAGGTATGTACCGGGATTTGCTGCCAGGCGCACGAACCCCTCTTTTCCCGCCAGCTCCCTATTATATGCCTCCTCCACGCCGTACTGCCCTTGCCGATCCGCATTGGTGAATCCCAGCATCTGGGCGGCAAACTCGCCCTCGGGATACACTCTCACCCCCTCAAACTCCACGTACACGCCAGGAAGCTTGAGGTTTTCAACAAGAAAAGCCGTATCTGCGGGTATGTCCTTTTTCAATACCTCAAACAAGCTATTTTCTCTCAGGGCTCGGCTAAGAATCTCTTGCGGGCTGATGTTCAGGATGCCAGCTAACACCTGGGCCGTCTCCTCAGGATTCTCAACCTCGGGAGGTGAGAGGAAAACGAGTGCTGTTTCCCTGGTTGTGGCAACAGGAACAAGCTCTCCTCTCCTCCCCTGGAGGAAGATACTTCCCCTTTCTCCCCACTGTGGCTCAGTGAGATTCTGCTGGCCTTGAGCCAAGGCGCCGTAGAAGCCATGATTCACGATCTGCAGAACGGCTAAGCGGCCGGTGATGGCCGCTCCAAATGCAAACAGGAAAGCAAAGCTGAGGAGAATTCTCCAGTCTTTCATTATCTGTTCTGTGCCACAGCAGGTTCCAATATTCTAATATACTGGATTGTTTTAGCGCGCTCAAATCCTAGCTGACCGGCCAACCCCTCCAAGGAAGCTGTTGAGGATGCCCCTGAGACAGAACGCATGGTGGAAAGAGATCGTTGGAGCTCTTGCGCGTGAGCTTCCAAAACCGAAACGCGGTACGCGGTTTCCGTGAGCCCCTGAAGCTGAAACAGATACCAGCCAAAGAGAAGCGAGGCCAGGAATGCTCCTGCTCCAAGGATCAGGTATGGGTTGGCGACTTTCTGTATGCTGAGATTCATAATGTCTTTTCAGCGACACGCAGTTTTGCTGAGCGCGAGCTTCTGTTGGTTTGTATTTCTTGGACGCTTGCGGTAACGGGCTTCTTGGTAACTATGTTCAGGGTTTCCTCGTCTCGGAAAAACTCTTTCACGATCCGGTCTTCCAGCGAATGGAAGGAAATGACAGCGAGCCTTCCTCCAGGAGCCAGGGTCTCTGCCGCCTGGGGGAGGGCCGCTCTCAGATGATCAAGTTCTTCGTTCACCGCGATCCGTAAGGCCTGGAAGGTTCTTGTCGCAGGATGGATCGGCTGGTGTTTTCCGGGCACTGTCTTCTCAATGAGTTCTCTCAGCTGGAAGGTAGTGTGCAAAGGGCGAGCTTTGACGATTGCCTCGGCTATCTGCCTGGCATAGCGCTCTTCCCCGTACTCTTTGAGGATGCGCTCTAGCTCATGGCGGCTCTGGTAGTTGAGAATCTTTGCGGCCGTGGTCTGGGTTGAAGGATCATACCTCATGTCCAGAGGCTCTGACTTTGAAAAGGAGAGTCCGCGCCCAGATCCCAGCTGCTCTGAGGAAAACCCGAGATCAAAGAGGATAGCGTGCACCGCACGGAAACGTTCCCTTCTCGCGATCTCAGCTATGTTGGCGAAGGTGTCCTGCGCGATGGTAACCCGGGAGGCGAATCCCGCCTTGGAGATAACCTCTCTGGCCTTCTTTGCCTGCTCTGGATCCCGCTCGATACCCAGAGTCCGTCCGTTGGGCCGGGTTTCTTGTAAGAGCTGGAGCGTGTGCCCCGCCGTTCCAAGAGTACAGTCAATGAAGTTCTGGTTGGGCCCCAGGCGCAGAAGGGAGATCACTTCTTTTGAAAGAACGGGAATGTGCGTCATAGCCCGAGCTCTTTTAGCCTCTCTGCCATATCCCCCACCTCGTTTTCCGCCTTGAGCTTGTATGAGTTCCAGGATTTCTCATCCCAGATCTCAACTCTGTTGTACATCCCGGTCACCACGATCTTCTTTGAAAGGCTGGCGTATCCCTTGAGGTACTCGGGAAGGAGGATCCTGCCCAAGGCATCAATACTGACCTCCATGGCGCCAGCCAACATGAGACGGGCAAATCCTCTCGCGTCAGCCTGCGTGACAGGCAGCTTACTCAGGCGCTCTGCCATCTTCTCCCACTCTTTGGCCGGATACAGAAAGAGACACTGATCCAGTCCTCGTGTGACCACCGCTGTTTTGCCAAGGAGCTTGCGAAACTTCGGAGGAAGTGAGAGCCGCTTTTTGTCGTCTATTGAGTATGTGTATTCACCGATGAACATAGTTATCCCCAGACTTGAAGCGTTATCCCACTTTTATCCACAATCCCCCATTGCTTACATCATATCTTCCACATCATACCCCAGTCAACCACTTTGACCCAAACAAAAAATCCCGAACAAATCGGAACCTTATCCCCATGTTTTCCCCACCAAGAACCCTCCCTATTCCTTTGCTAGGGGGTGAAGCGGCTTCCCTTGAGCATACATTTGTTCAACCTCCACCGTGGTCAACGAGTTTGAAAAGACATGCGCGTTATCAATCATCCCCGTAAAGTACGTATTCACCCCCGGGTTCGTATCAGCTCCGATAAGAACAAGCGCTCCTGTGGTAGCGAGCGTTCCCGTCTTTGCGGCAGATCCATCCAGCGCCCCATTCACGTACACGCGTATGCTGGATCCATCATAGGTCATGACTACATGGGACCATTCGTTCATGCGAAGCTTCGTACTCCCGACCGCATACGTCCAGGAACCATCGTAGATTCCCCCTCGAAGGAATTGCGAGCCGTGATACAGATAGAAGGGCCCGTTTTTAATAACAATGGGGCCTGTGGCGGTTGAGGTTGGATAAATCCATGCTGAAGCGGTAATGCTCGTATATCCATTCCCAATGGTCGTGCCAGCTGAAACATAATCATTCACCCCGTCAAACAACAAGCAGGTTCCCAATCCCAATCCGCACTGAGCCTCGGTCTGCCAAGTTGCCCCTGAAAGCGTTCCGTTGTTTGAGTATCCGGCGTTGTCATATGCCGTGGTGCCTGACCCCTCGTTAAATCTCCAAATGCCAACAGCCTCAATCCCTAATGCGTGCTCTAGGGAGGAAGCGAACTGCTTACCTGCTGCAATCCTTCCTCGTCCGCGCGTCCCTTGAAGGTTAACCAATACAATGGAGGCCAGAAGCCCTATGACCGCTATAACAACAAGAAGCTCAATGAGGGTGAATCCCCGCCTCATATCTTTTCAGGCAGGAAGGTCTCTGGATTCACTGAAACCGTATCTCCCGGCTTTATCGTCTCAGCCAGCAGAGCCTCAGCTAGAGCATTCTCCACCTTGTCTTGGATGACACGCTTCATGTTGCGGGCTCCAAAGGTCGGGTCGTACCCCAGCTCGGCCATCTTTGCCTTGAGCTCGTCGGTGAGGACGAATCGAATCCCCTTTTCCTCCAGCCCTCGCTGGAGCTTTTTGAGCATGAGTCCCGCTATGGCCAGCAGATGTTCTTGACTCAGGGACTGGAAGATCACAACCGAGTCAAAGCGGTTGATGAACTCCGGACGGAATACCCCCTCAGCGAAGAGCTGGTCTAAAAGCTCTTCCTTGATCTCAGACATCGCCTTTTTCTCCTTGATCGTCCTGAGAATGATCTGGTAGCCGGCGTTTGATGTTGCAATGATGATGGTGTTGTTAAAACTCACCTTGCGCCCGAGCCCGTCCGTGACAGAACCCTCGTCCAGCACCTGCAAAAAGAGGTTGAGGATGTTCGGGTGCGCCTTCTCCAGCTCGTCTAATAAAACGAGGGAAAAAGGATTTTCCCGCACCGGAGTGGTGAGGAGTCCGTCCTGTGTCGCGCTTCCCAGAAGCCGGGCAATATCTTTGATCTCCTGAAACTCGGACATGTCCAGCCGGATCATCCGGGACTCAGAGCCAAAGTATATTGCGGCCAAGGCCTTTGCGGTCTCCGTCTTTCCCACGCCTGTGGGGCCCAAAAAGAGGAACCCTCCCATGGGACCCTTGCGGCTTGTCACCTCAGATCGCGCTCGCCTGAGGGCCGAGGCAACCTCGTTCACCGCCTCCTCCTGGTTAATGATGCGCTCGTGAATCAAACTCTCCAGGTTCAGGAGAGTGGTGCGTTCTTGCGACTCCATCTGCCCGATCGGAATCTGCGTGCGTTCTTCCACCACCTTTTCAACGTGCTTTGACAAGAGAACCTGCTCCTTGCTTGTGGAAAGATAGACCAGAGCCTCATCCAGCAAATCAATGGCTTTCCTGGGAAAGGGATCTGACTCAATATACCGGTCAGAGTATTCAATGACCGAGGAGAGCGCCTGCCACGAGACAAAGCGCCGGTACTTGCGCTCAAGTGCTGGAACGAGGCGCTCTAGTATCACAAGCGCCTGTTCTTTTTGAATAGGGGTTACCTCAACCTTCTCAAAGAGCGTGAGGAGTCCTGGGGACTGCTCGATATGCCGATGAAGACCGGCGTACGTGGTAAGGGCAATCAACTGGAAGCGCGGAAGTTTCAGGTACCTTGCAATGATACCCGTAATGTCAGCGACCCCCAGAGCTCCCTGCCCCCGCTCCCCCACATAGTTGTGAAACTCATCTATGAGCAATATGACGTTTCCCGCCCGCACCACTTCCTGGAACATGGCATCCAGCAGCGCCTCAGCCTCCCTCATGCTTTTGGTATGCGCAAGCAGAGAGGAGACATCAAGCTCCATGATGCGCTTGTGGCGAATCCCCCCGGCGCTCTCCCCGAGCACGGCCCGGGATGCCAGATCCAGCACGATGGTGCGCCTCCCGGAACCAGGTTCCCCCACCAAAAGCGTATTATTGAGCGACTGACGGCTCAAAATGCGCTCCACAGCGGCAATCTCCTGAGCGTGCCCGACCGCCTTGGGAAATCCGGCAGCCTTTACTGCGTCCGTGAGCTCAATGGAAAATCGGTCCAGAGTCGAGGTGAAACCCGAAGCCCAGGCCTTCCCAAAACTCCCCCGCTTTCTCAGATTTTCCATACTCCAAAAGTGCGAGCTCTCTGAAATCTCCCTGAATGCGTGGTCAAACCATACGGCGACATCCTTGAGGTCCTTGGCCTCAAGATTGGCTGATATGAGTATCTGACGCATCCCTTCATGGACCTTACCTAAAGCCTCCAGGAACTCTGCTGTAGCGGTCTGCGACATGATGTCCTCTGCCCCTCCGGAGATCCCGTTCCTACGATCCGTGGCCGCCGCCGCTTCAAGGGTTGAGAGAACACTGGAACGATTCAACAGGAGACGGGAAAACAAGGGCGCCGTGTACGCATAGCGCTTAAAGAAGAACCACAGGAGCATGGAGGGCGTGGGATCCTTTCCCCCGGCAAACTTCCGCGCCTGGGCTTTAACAGCAAGCACGAGAAAACTCTCCTTACCCTTTGACTCTAAAAAGCCGACAAAGTGGCGAATCTGAAAAAGGAAAAGCCAAAAACCAAAAGAAATCAAGGCAATCCCCAGGAGCTGGGAAAGGGTGCCGTGAGAGAAGGCACCGCCAAAAAACCCTATAGCAAAGACGCTCCAGGAAGCTATGGCAATCCATTTTGAAACAACTTCAGTTCTCAAAACCTGCCTGAGGCCGAGTTTCTCTAACCCGAGAACCTGAGTGATGCTAGAAGAGGGCCGTGATTCCATAGAAGATTCCAGCTCCAGTTATACCAGGCAAAAGAAGCCAAGCTACCACGACAGGAGGACCGCTCAGCACCAGTACAACCTCCGTAGCGAGACCGGCTGCAATCACAAAGCTTCTGATAATGGCCCCGAGGGTCCTTGAAATCAGATTGGATGCAAGGGCCTCAGCCCACACCTGAGGATTGAACCCCTTGCCGTACGACCATTCGTTCCTCCTCCAGGGCGCAAACAGGGTTCGCGACAGCTGGGGCACGGAGAAGTAATCAAGATTAAAGAGCAGGACATTCCGCCACGCTGAAAGAATCCCGAGAGGAACGACCAAAAAATGCCACTTGAGATACCAGACAATGAGGTTGTCTCTCATGAGGGCATTGTACCACGCAAATTCTGAGAGGAAAACCAGATATGGTGGGCATTACAGGTGTCGAACCTGTCACCTCTTCGATGTGAACGAAGCGCTCTACCGCTGAGCTAAATGCCCTAGGTATAATACATGGGACCTGTACCCCAAGCGACCGCTCTGGCCAGCTGAGCTACGCGCCCGCAAACGCATGCTATCTGATTTTCCAGAAAACCTCAAGTTCTGGTATACTGAGGCAACATATGAAAATTCTTGAGTTCTACTTCAATCCAAAAGCCAAAGGAGATCGCTTCTTCAAGACGCTTACTGAAGAATCCCTCCCTCCTCGCCTCGGTAGACTCTACCTCATAGGCGAGCTCCAGCACGCGCTCCCCCATCAGGCCCCGTTCCTCAAAAAGGTGCTCTCCGACCTCCTTGATCTCTTCGCTCAGGCTCCCAGAGCAAGCAAAGAGCACGAACTCCAAACAGCTGTGCGCCAGATCAACGCAAAGCTTCGAGAGGAAACTAAGAAAGGGAATGTCAGCTGGCTGGGAAACCTTCATCTCTCGGCCCTGAACCTCAGGGTGGACCGAAAAGGAAAGCAGATGCTCACGGTCGCCAAGGCCGGGAACATGAAGGTTCTCGTGTCCAGATCGGGAAAACTCCGTGACGTGGATCAGGAGGTGAAGAACTCCAAGCTGGAAAGCTCCGGGGTAAAAATGTTCTCCAACATCATCTCAGGCCAAGTCGTGCCCGGAGACAAGGTGCTCTGCCTTACAAGAGATCTCTTTGACGTCTTTGAGAAAGAAAAACTTCTCTCAGATCTCACCTTTCTGAGTTCCGAAAAACAGCTCCAAAAGCTCTTTGAGGCGAAGAAAAATGAACTCTCAGAGGTCTCGGGCCTTCTCTATGGCCTGATGATAGAAGAAGAGAAGGTTGAGCCCGTGAAAGCGAAACGGAAAAAGACGAGAAACATGCCCACTCTTTCGTTCCCCTCCCTCCGGATTCCCGTCATTCGTGTTCCGAGCCCTCATCTTCCCTTAGCGCTCCCCTACTGGAAAGTCGGCCTTGTAACCACCTTCTTCCTTCTCCTCGGGGTCGGCTTCCTGTTCTTTAAAGGGGAGCGGGAGGCACAGCTCGCAGAAGCCCTGGCCATAGAGGAGCGGGTGACCTCTCTCCAAATACAAGCTGAGAGCTTACGGGACGCAACGCAGAGCAACAAGCTCCTTCAAGAGGCATGGCGGCAAGCCGCTCCCCAAGCGAAACCCGGCAAACCCAGGTCATCTGAGTTTCAGCGTCTTGTGGCCGAGATTGAGTCATCTCTCTACCCCTTGAACATGGTGGAGGAGGTTGACGCCGGGCAAGCCATAGCGCACACCTCCTCTAAAAACACGGCAAAACAGATCATCCTGTCAGGGAACCGGCTCTATCTCTCAGCTCCCTTCACCTCCGACGTGAGCGTTGTGAACATTGAAACAGGAGAAACGACAATCCTCTCAGCTCCCAAGCCCGTGAGAATAGCGGCCCCGTTTGGAGGAACTGCCGTCTTCTACGCTGACCCGGGGATTCTCTTGCACCTTCTCCCGGACGACACATGGCAGGAGATTCCGCTTCGCTTCCCCTATGAAGACCCCGGCTTTGCGGCCGTTGCATCCTTCACTGACAGCCTCTACTTCTTTGACTCTGAAGCGAAAGAAATCATAAAGTATGCGAATCCCGACTTTTCCGCAGGATCCCTGCAGCCAACCATTTGGCTAGAATCAGAAACAAAACGAAAACCAGGGAGCACCTTAGCTGGCGCCTCCCTGGCAATCGACGGAAACCTATGGATTATCACGAACGGCAAGGAAATCCAGAGATACTTTGCGGGAGTATTCAAGGAAAACCTTGAACCCCTGATCTTCCCTTTTCTGGACGGAATCACAAAGATTCGCACCTCTCCCCAACTCCCCTACCTCTACCTTCTGGATCCATCTGGGCGGCGGGTAATTCTGCTCACCAAGTTCGGAGAGGTTGTGAAACAGTATCGCATCACGGGCCCTGACTCAATCACTGACTTTGCCGTTTCACCCGACGGTTCCTCTCTCTATCTCCTGTCGGGATCTGAGGTCTACCGTATTCCCGCTACTTTAACTCAACCGTAGCTCCAGCATCCACAAAGCGCTTTTTGAGAGCTTCCGCGTCCTCTTTCTTGACGCCCTCAGCTACGACCTGAGGAGAAGATGCCGCTGCGTCCACGAGGTCCTTGGCCTCTTTGAGGCCCTTGCCCGTCGCGTCGCGCACCACCTTGATGACTTCAATCTTCTGACCACCAACGCCAGTCAGCTCAATGGTGAAGGCGCTCTTTTCCTCCACCGCTTCCCCGGCTTCGCCTCCCACGGGGGCCGCTACCACGGAAACTGGAGCTGCAGCTGATACACCAAACTTCTTTTCTAAAAGCTTGACCAATTCAGCTAAGTCAACAACCGAGAGCTGTTCAATCCCCTCCACCAAGGACTTGAACTTCGCTGGAACCTCAACCTTCTCTTCTGTTTGTACCTCGTCAGTCATGTTGATATTATGCGTTACGTTTTTCTACTATGGCGTTCATCGCCACCACGAGACCTTTAATGTTCCCCTCAAGAACTCTCACAAAGCCCGCAAGCGGGTTCGCAATCGTCCCAACCAGCTGTCCAAGTAATACCTCACGTCCGGGAAGCTTTGCTAACGCCTCAACGTATTCAGCTCCTCTTGCCTCCTGTTCCACATACCCTCCGAGAATCTTGAGTCCCTCCATCTCCTTTGAGGCCTTGTACAGGGTCTTCATGGGGAGCACCTCATCTTCAAAAGCAAAGACCGTGCCAATCTGCCCCTCAAGTCCGACAAAGTCAGCTGAAATCCCCTTCTTTACAGCAGCCCTCGCAAACAAGGTCTTTTTTGAAACAGTCAGGCGAGCCCCCAAATCCTTGAGCTCATTCCTCAGTTTTTCCATATTCTTCACGCTGAGTCCGGCAAAATCCACGAAAACCATGGACTTTTGAGCACCCATGTCTTGCGTGAGCTTGGAGACGATCTCTTCTTTTTGAGCTTTTGTCTTTGGCATCAAGTATGAAAATAAATAATCTGCGGGGATCCGCAGACAAAAACATCTCAATGTGTTTCCTCGGCAGGTCTTAGTTCCATGAGAACCAAGGTTCTTGCGAAGCAATGGTTCTTATGGTCGCCTGCTGTCTGCGGTACAAGTCCCATTCTACCCACCTCTCCCCGAATGTCAAGCCCTACCTCAGATGCTGGCCCACAGCCCGGTTGTGCTCCTCTAGGGTCTCAGAGAATATCGTCTCCCCATCCGGGGTTGAAAGGTAGTAGAGATACGGGGAGTCCTGAGGATTGAGGGCTGCCCTGATGCTCTCAATCCCCGGGTTCGCGATAGGTCCCAGGGGAAGCCCGGGATACTTGTACGTGTTGAAAGGAGAGTCTGCTTGAAGGTCCTGCTTGGTGATGGCTTCTCCCCGCTTGCCAACCGCATAGGCAACGGTGGCGTCTACCTGGAGAGGGATGCCGTGCTCCAGACGCTTGTACAGGATGCCAGCAACCATGCGCTTGTCTTCGTATGTTCTCACCTCCTTTTCCAACATGGATGCTATGGTCACAACCTCAAAGAGGTTTTTCCCTTTGAGATCAAGCCCAGATGTCTTGTCTTGAAAGTTCTTGAGCTGTGAGACCACCAAGCCCTCCACTCCATCCCCCGACCGGAGATAGTAGGTGTCTGGGAACAAGTACCCTTCAAGCCCTACTGCACCTGGCTTGTCTTGTAAAAAAGGAAACTGCGAGGAAAAGTCCTTGGGCCGTGGAAGGTCTGTGGCTTTGGCGTAGTCCACGGCGGGAAACCCCGCCACTTCGTGAAGCTCTTCTGCCTGGAACAATCCCCTGTTTTCCAAATAATACCCAATGTCCCTCAGGTTCCATCCTTCAATGATGGTCAGCTCTTCTTGAATGACCCTTCCCTGCCTCATCTCACCAGCAATCTGGACGACTGACATTGAGGGAGAAAGGAGATACTCTCCCGCCTGAAGCTTGGCCGCAATACCCGTACTCGCCACATAGAGACGGAAGAAAGCAGCCAGAGAGATGATGCCCTCCTTCTCAAGCTCATAGGCAATCTCCCGACTCCCCTCCCCTTTTGCAACGACAAAGACCTGCTGACGATCAGATCCGGGGAGCCGCGGGATAAAACTCCCCGCAACCAGAGAGAACAAAAAAAGAGCGAGAACCGCAAGAACAACCCTTCTCATGACAGGTTAGCTATCTCCCTGAGCTTCTTTCTCAATCTCATACGCTTAAGAAACGGAGTTCTGTGAATGATGAGCCGACCCTCAACGTGGTCAATCTCGTGCTGAAAGATACGCGAGGTGAGGCCCGACACTTTCAGCTTCACTGTTTCCCCTTCCAGCGTCTGACACGCAACCTCAACCTCCTCAGCCCGCTTCACGTTGACAAAAAGGCCCGGCAGACTCAGGCACCCTTCTTCCTCCTCGGCGGTTTCCCTGCTCTTCTGGATAATCTGCGGATTCACAAAGGTATGATCGCCCTCTGGCGTGTGGACGATGATGATCTTTGCATCCTGATTGGCTTGAGGCCCCGCGAGACCGACGCCGTCATATTCCTTCATGGTCTGTGCCATATCTCCGGCCAGCTTTTTTAATGCGTCCCCAAACTCAAAAACGGGTTTTGCCTCCCGGAACAGAATCCTAGACGGATACAATGTTACCTTCATGGGTGTGGATAACTCGTTGTCCTGGCTCTTTTCTCTCAGCTATACTGACTCAAAAGGTCAAGAAAACTATATCATAAATACTCAGCTACAGCCATGACTCTTTTAGACGCATTCGCTGGCACCCAGGTTCAGATCATTGTCATTCTCATTGCCTTGGACGTGGTTGCCGGCATCCTGGCTTCCATAGCCAAAAAGGAATTCCGGTTTGGCAAGGTGGCCCAGTTCATGAAAAAACCCATCCTCGCCTACGTCTTTGGGTTTGCCGTTGTGCGCATGGTTGGCACGGCCATTCCGTCTCTCGGATTCCTCGTGCCAGCAGCCTTCCTGCTGATTGCGGTAGCCGTGGGAGCTTCCATCTTCCGCAACCTTCACCGCCTCGGACTCCCATTGCCGGGATCAGAGAAGATGTAAGTTATGCAGACAAAAACACCCTCTCGGGGTGTTTTTGATTTGGCAGGGACTCGCGAAGAATGTCAAAATTGTCCGCCAAGCCCAAGTTGAACATACTCGCTCTCCTTTGCCCTCTTCTTTTTGGCGTTAGCTTGCTTTTTTGGAAAGCGCGCGGTCAAACGTAAGGATATCTCCCGCGTACGTTTGCGTCCATGCGAGGAGAAAGCTATCAACAAAATGAAATCCCTTGCGATACCAAAACCAAAGCGAAAGAAGCACGTTTCGCTCTTCTACCTCAAGCCACCGTTGAGCAAGGAAAACTTCCAGGGTTTCCGCTATCTCTTCTCGTTGCTTTTTGTAGAAGCTTTCTAGCACAAAACACGTTTCTGCAACGACCAGCGGAACAACTACAATTTTTCGTTTGCGTTGTTCCGCTTCTTGAAACCAACGATGAGCCTCTTTCTGCTGTTTTTCGTTATCACCTACCAGAAAACGGAGGAGGACATTCGTATCAAGAATTTGTTTCTTCATGACTTCTGAGGCCAGCTTCTGCCAAAAGATTCTCTTGCTGTGCGCAGTTCTTTATCGGTCAGAGAAATTTTGGATTTCAGAGAACCAGAAAGAGACCAAAAGTCATGTTTCGGTTGTACGACAATAGTGTCGCCTAGCTTGCGCACCACAGCTTTTGTAGCGCCGCGAATATTAAGATCCACCAAGAATTTCCTTGGAATGGTGAGCTGTCCCTGTTTGGTTATAGAAACTATTTTTTCCATTACCATTACTTTATCAACAACCAATATAGTTGTCAAGAGTAGTGGCACTTATCGGCAGGGGTGGAGGGAATCGAACCCCCGACGAAGGTTTTGGAGACCTCCGTGATACCACTTCACCACACCCCCTCTACTACTTCTTCCCTTCCTTGTGCAAGGTGTGCTTGCGGCACGTCTTGCAGTGCTTCTTTAACTCAAGTTTCGCGCCGCCCTCTACTTTGGGCCTTGCCTTGTGCACGGTGTAGTTGATCTCCTTGCACTCCGTACACTGAAACTTTGCGTATGTCTTTCTCTTTGCTGCCATGTTCGTTGTGTTATTGATTCACTCTGAGCCGATGGGGAGAATCGAACTCCCTTCTGATCCTTACCAAGGATCCGTTCTGCCGTTGAACTACATCGGCAATGGTGGGCCGGGAGGGATTCGAACCCCCGAAGGCAGAGCCACGTGGTTTACAGCCACGCCCGTTTGACCACTTCGGTACCGACCCGAGCTGAGCCATCGTACCACAAAATCTCCTACCTGCCAATAACCTTTCCATGCCTCGCCCTCCACTTTGCAATCTCCTTGTGGTTCCCGGACATGAGCACTCTGGGAACCCTCCACTTCTCACCTCCCTTTGCCTCAAACACCTCGGGCCTCGTATACTGGGGAAACTCCCAAAACCCTTGAGTGTTTCTTTTTGAGCGTCCTGGCACACGCTCTTTGAGAAACTCTTCTTTGCCCACAACGCCGGGGACCAAACGAGCTACGGTCTCAATAATCGCCATGGCAGCAACCTCGCCTCCCATGAGCACAAAGTCCCCCAAAGAAAGGTTAAGGTCAGCTATGTGCTGTGCAACCCGTTCGTCCACCCCCTCGTACCTGCCGCAGAGAAAAATGAGCTGATCCTCCTGTGCAAGCTCTGCCGCTACGGTCTGGGTGAACTTCTTGCCCCTCGGGCTCAGCAGAATAACCTTTGTCTTCTTCTCCTTCTTTAAAGCCTGTACCGCCCGGGACAAGGGCTCCAGTTTAAATACCTGGCCCAACCCTCCTCCGAAGGGACGATCGTCCACGGTGCGGTGCTTGTCCTTTACCCACTTTCTCAGGTCGTGAGCCTTGAAAGAAAGGAGCTTCTTTCTGGAGGCGCGCTTAATCAGCGACTCAGAAAAAAATGGGTCGAAGAGCTCCGGGAATATGGTGACAACGTCACATCTCATGTGTTAAAGAAAACGACGCTACCAGAGTAGCATCGTTCTCCTCAAATCTCAATTGATCTACAGATCAAGGCCGTCTAAGGAATCCTTCTTCTCCTCTGTGGCGGGAGCTGCGGGTGTTTCTTCAACTTCCCTCACCCTCCTTCCGCCTTCGGGCTCCTCAATCTTGAGGTTCACTCTCGCGTGGTTCTTTAGGCCCTGGATGCGGATGAGCGTGCGGATGGCCCGCGCCGTGGACCCCTCCTTTCCAATGAGCTGACCCATGTCGTCAGCGTGCACCCTCAGGATGAGGAGAACCCCCATCTCGTCCACCTTGCGCTCAATCTTCACATCTTCTGGATGGTCGACCAAGGCCTTAACGATGTACTCTAAAAGTTCCTGATCTCCGTATGTCTCTTCTGCCATGATTGCTTTGGGATGTTACTGCGCGACCTTTCAGGAAATATATTCAGGAAGATTTCAAACCTGCTCCTGCATTGTACGTGAGGAAGATGCCCTGTCAAGTTCTCACCCCTGAACACACTTTTGCAACCGTGCTCGGGGGTGAGGGAGACAAGCTGGCAGGCTCCCTCACGGGATTCCTTCAGCTCGTCTCCTCTTCCTGGGACCTGGTTCCGCCTAGAGGGGCTACCCCGACGCTCTCTTGGAGTGCCAACCCCCATCGTCACACGCGAGGTTCATCTTCCTATGAGCCTCCTCAATGGTAGGGCCGCTCACGACCGTCCCATTGGAGTCAACCCCGTAGACAACTGGCTCAGCTGGCCTCTCCTCTTTCCCCGGGGGTTCCCCGTCTAGTCCCTGATGCTTGGTGGGCTTTGGCAACCTACCCTCCTCCGCGCTATCCCGCCCGCTTTTGCGAACAAGCGCCCTTGCTTACAAAAGCGGACGGAATCTACGCCTCTTTTGCCTCGCCCTCCTCGCTTGAAGGTGCTGCGTCTTCCTTTTTCTCCTCTTCTGGCTTCTGTTCTTGCTCCTGCTCTGTCTTCTCTTCTGGCTCTACGATCGGTGTCTCCTCGGACTTCTGCTCTTGTGCCGGAGCTTCTTCCACCTTCCCTTCCGGCTCTGAGACAACCTCCTCAGCGGGCTTTTCTTCTGCCTTTACCACCTCGGTCGGTTTTCCTTCCTCAACCGGCTTCTTTGACTTGCTGTGCTTTGCCACCTTGCTTCCTTCAATCACCTTCTCTGCCACCAGCATATTATGCACGGTGTCTGAGGGTTTGGCCCCCATGGAGATCCAATACAAAATGCGCTCTTTCTTGAAAATGCGTTCTTTGGTGAGAGGGTTATAAAAGCCAACCTCCTCAACCGGGACTCCCTTGCCAGCCGCTCTTCGCTTGTCCGTGACGACAATTCTGAATGACGGCTGATTTTTTCTTCCTGTTCTTCTAAGTCGAATGACGAGCATGTATGTATGTTATTCCCATCCTTTATTCTGCAGTGCGTGCTTGGCCGCCTGTTCTTCAGCTTCCTGTTTTGAATCCCCTTCTCCTTCCCCTGCCAAATCCTCCCCCAGGTAGGCTCCGATGAGGAAGCGCTTTGCATGATCGGGACCCGACTCTGAAATCACCTTGTACACGGGAGTGATAGCGGCTTCCGCTTGAGCTGCCTCTTGGAAGCGCGACTTGGCATCCTCAAAGAGCTTGTGGGAAAGCACGTAGTCCAGCTTGGAAAGAATATGCGCCTTGAGAAAGGTGTCTGCGGCTTCCAGTCCCTGGTCCAGGTACAAGGCTCCGATGAAGGCCTCTACCGTGTTGGCAAGGATATAGTTTCTCGCCTTGCCCGTCTCCCTCGTCTCTCCTCGTGAGAGCAGGAGGTAGTCGTCGAGACCCAGCTCCTGAGCCACCTGAGAGAGCATGCGGGAGTTCACGAGGGCCGCCCGCCAGCTCGTGAGTTCGCCCTCGGTCTTATCGGGATACTTTAAAAAGAGCTCACGCGTGGTCACCAGTTCCAGCACGGCGTCTCCCAGGAACTCCAAGCGCTCGTTGTTTGAGAGCTTGAATTCCGGGTTCTCGTTGAGATACGAGCGGTGGACAAACGCCTGCTGCAGGAGATCCTTATCCCTAAACTCTATACCAAACTTCTTTTCCAATGACAATATATCCTTGCTCATTTCTTCGTTTCTTCCAACTCCCGGTACACGGTCCCCATGACGCCATTGATGAACTTCCCCGAGGACTCCCCTGAAAAGTTCTTGGCCAGCTCGATGGCTTCATTGATGGCGACCTTCGGAGGCACGGCCTCTCGGTCAGCATACAGAAGCTCGTAGAGACCAATCCTGAGAACATTCCTGTCCACAATCGTGATCTGCTCTATGGGCCACTCGGGAGCCGCCTTGCTTATTATCTGATCTAACTGAGGAAGGTGGTCTAGAACGCCCTTTACCAGATCGCGCACAAACTGCCCCTTCTCTTCCAGCCCCGGGCCAAACTCCGTAATGTTCCGCTCCACAATCTGGTCCAAGTCGGGGGTGCGAGAGTGAAAGTCCCACTCGTAGAGGGACTGCATCGCGATGGACCGAGAAAGGTGCCGGGACGCCATCCCTACTTTTGAGAAAGTTTCTCTAGACTCAACTCGCCCTTGTTCCCTTCAGCAATGTCCTTTGCTTTTACCTTCTGTTCTTTCTTTGAAAGCTTGGCAAAAACGTCCACCATCTCCCGGCCTCGGTAGGTGCCGCAGTTTGCGCACATGGTGTGAGGCAAAACGGGTTTTGCGCACTTTCCACACGAAACCGTGCGGGACGCCTTGATGAAAAGGTGCTGACGCCTTTGGCCCTGTCTGGACTTTGAACGATGTTGTTTTGGTACAGCCATACCCCGTACCTTACCCTATTCCCCTCTTTCCCGCAAGGGTGCAAAGCTCATGCGGTGAATCGGACAAGGGCCAAGCTCCTGAATCTTCTCTCTGTGGAAAACCGTGCCATATCCCTTGTGCCGGGCAAATCCATAGCCGGGGAATCTTGCATCATACCTTCTCATCATCCTGTCTCGCGTAACCTTGGCGATGATGGAGGCTGCCTGGCACCCGAAGATTGTTTCGTCGGCCTTCACGACCGCCTGCTGGGAAACAGGAAGGTCAAGGAAGAAATTGCCGTCAATGACCAGGAGTTCAGGAGAAAAAGGCAGCCTAAAAAATGCCCGCTTCATGGCGAGCTTGGTTGCCTCAAAAATGTTGATGCGGTCAATTACCCGTTCTGAAACCATTCCTGTTGCCCACACGATTCCAGAATGAGAAATGAGCTCCTCAAAAATCGCTTCCCGCTTGGACTCACTGAGTTGCTTTGAATCCTTAACCGCGGGGAGAGCGCGGGCACCTTGAACCACAACCACCGCGGCAACCACGGGGCCAGCCAAGGGCCCCCTCCCTGCTTCGTCAGTAAAAGCAATGCACCTTCTCATTCCTTCAAGTATATATCGGTCCCTGTCTTTGCAACACACCCATTTTCAGCTACAATACCCCCATGTCGCGCTTCACGCACCTGCACGTCCATTCCCACTACTCCCTCCTAGACGGACTCTCTAAAATCCCTGAGCTCGTGAGTCGCACAAAGGAGCTCGGCATGGATGCTATTGCGATCACAGACCACGGAAACCTGTATGGAGCCGTGGAGTTTTACAAAGAGGCAAAAAAACAAGGGATTAAAGCCATCTTGGGAGCTGAGATCTACCTTGCCTTTGAAGGCATGGAGCAGCAGAGACCCGGAATAGATGACAAGAGATACCACCTCATCCTTTTAGTGAAGAACGAGAAGGGATACCGCAACCTCGTAAAAATCCTGACGGCAGCCCACTTGCAAGGCTTCTATTATAAACCAAGAGTGGACGAGGAGTTTCTCTCCGCGCACGCTGAAGGACTCATCGCTCTTTCTGCCTGCCTGAGCGGAAGAATCTCAAAACACATTCTGGCGGGCAACCCCAAAGAGGCTGAACAAACAGCACTTAGGTACGCTGCCATGTTTCAGAAAGGCAACTTCTACCTTGAACTCCAGCGTCACCCGAATATCCCAGATCAGGAAAAGGTAAACGCAGGGCTTCTCACAATAGCTGAAAAGACGGGTCTTCCCATTGTTGCCACGGCCGACTCCCACTACCTCAGACCCGAGGATGCTGAGGCCCAGGACATCTTAATGGCCATCAATGCGGGAGCAAAGTCAGAGGACCCAGAGCGCCTCACGTTAAAGTCAGACGACTTCTCTTTGAAAAGCTCAGAGGACATGGCAGAGCTATTCTCCGACATTCCTCAAGCCGTTGAGAACACGTCCGTGATTGCCGACTCATGCGACTTTGAGTTTGAGCTCGGAACCAACAAGCTTCCTCCCTATCCCCTGCCTGAAGGCAAAACGGCAGACGAGTACCTCAGAGAGCTGTGCTCAGAACGGATGGTGAAAAAGCCCCAGTACGCAAACTCCAAAGAAGCCGCAGAGCGCCTTGAGCACGAGCTCCTCGTCATCAAGCAGACCGGCTTTGCTCCATACTTCCTCATCGTCCAGGACTTCGTGAACTGGGCCAAGGAAAAACACATCATCGTTGGTCCCGGACGCGGGTCGGTTGGAGGATCTCTCGTGGCATACGTTCTCGGAATCACGAACATTGACCCGATTAAGTACAATCTCCTCTTTGAGCGTTTCCTTACCCCGGACCGCATCTCCATGCCCGACATTGACCTGGACTTTGCGGACCATAGGCGGGACGAGGTCATAGAGTACGTCGCTGAAAAGTATGGGCGAGACCGGGTTGCCCAGATCATCACCTTTGGGACCATGGCGGCCAGGGCTGCCATCCGGGACGTCGGGAGGGCTCTTTCCTATGAGTATGGGTACTGCGACAGAGTGGCCAAGATGATTCCCTTCGGCTATACCCTGAGCGACGCCCTGGACAAAACAGAGGAATTCTCAGAGCTCTATAGAAGCGATGAGCGGGCAGA
Source organism: bacterium (assembly GCA_030698665.1). Lineage (GTDB taxonomy): Bacteria > Patescibacteriota > Minisyncoccia > Minisyncoccales > UBA10102 > JAUYMI01. The sequence continues at coordinate 9,301 of JAUYMI010000001.1, read as the reverse complement.
GCGCCTCATTGATCTTGCTAAAAAACTGGAGGGGGTGGCGCGCCACGCCTCCACGCATGCCTGCGGAGTAGTGATTTCAGCTGAGCCCCTGGATGAATCCGTTCCTCTCCAGCACCCGACGCAGAATGAACACACGATCGTGACGCAGTATGAGATGCACGGAGTAGAAGACCTGGGACACCTGAAGATGGACTTTTTGGGTCTCAAGAACCTCAGCACCATTGAAGAAACCCTCCAGCGCATCTATGCCGTTCACGGAGTGAGCGTGGATATTGAGAACATTCCCCAAGACGACAAGAAGGTCTACAAGCTCTTGCAGAAGGGAGATACCACAGGGGTCTTTCAGCTTGAAAGTGATGGTATGCGACGGTACCTCAAACAGCTCAAGCCCACCGAGTTTGAGGACATCATCGCCATGGTCGCCTTGTATCGTCCGGGCCCCATGGAGCTCATCCCAGAGTACATCGCCAGAAAGCACGGAAGAAAGGAAATTGAGTACCTGCACCCGAAGCTCAAGGATATCCTCCAGAACACCCAGGGCATCTGTATCTACCAAGAACAGCTCATGCGCATTGCCCAGGACCTCGCCGGCTTCTCTCTCTCTGAGGCTGACGTACTGCGCAAGGCAGTCGGGAAAAAGATTGAGTCCCTCCTGCTTGAGCAGAAAGAGAAGATGGTGCAGGGCATGATCAAAAACGGCATTGACCAAAGGAGCGCCGCTCAGATATGGGAGTGGATGTTGCCCTTCGCCAGGTACGGATTCAACCGCTCCCACTCGGCCGCCTACGCCACCATCGCCTATGAAACGGCCTGGCTCAAGGCAAACTATCCCGTTGAGTTCATGTCGGCTTTAATGACCGGGGAGAGAAATGATATTGAGCGCGTCGCCTTCCTCATCTCAGAGACCCGCAAGATGGGCATTGAGGTTCTGAGGCCGGACATCAACGAAAGCTTCAGCCACTTCTCCGTGGTTCCCAACAGAAAAGAGATTCGCTTTGGCCTCCTGGCCATTAAGAACATGGGTGAGGGAGCTGTGGACGCCATCATTGAAGAGCGCAAGGCGAAGGGCTCCTTCACCTCCATGCAGAACTTCGTGGAGCGCGTCTCCTCCCGCGACCTCAACCGCAAAGCCACGGAGTGCCTTATTAAAGCAGGGGTCTTTGACGGCCTTGGGGAGCGCAGGCAACTGTTGAACAATATTGACCGCCTGTTGGAAATTTCCCGAGAACATCATACACTAAAGGAGGCTGGCCAGAAGGGCCTCTTTGAGGGAACCCAGCTTCAAAGGCCCGACACCCTGCAACTAGAGGTGGCTGAACCGGCCTCAGAGCAGGAATGCCTCGCTTGGGAAAAAGAGCTCCTCGGACTCTACGTCTCTTCTCACCCCTTAAAACGCGTGGAGAACATCATTACAAAGAGGGCTCTTGCCATCAGCAAGCTGGATCCTGCAACCCCCTTTCGCAACTTCACCCCAGAGGCACAGCGCACAAGGATTGCCGGCATCATCTCCTCCATGAAGAAGATCATGACCAAGACCGGCAAACCCATGCTGTTTTTGAACCTTGAAGATCTCACGGACAAAATAGAAGTCGTGGTCTTCCCCTCGGTCATTGAGCGATACTCCTCAGCCTTCCAGGAAAACGCCATTGTCTTTGTGACGGGACACCTAGACAGGAGGAACGGGGAGCGCAAATTCATAGCTGAGGCAATTGAACCCCTCGTTGAAACAACCCCATGAATATTGAATACATCAGGCACTCCTTTGCTCATCTGCTGGCAGCAGCAGTATTGAAGCTTCGCCCGGAAGCCAAGCTTGGTATGGGTCCTGTTATTGAAAACGGATTCTACTACGACTTTGAGGGGGTTGAGATATCAGAAAAGGATATAAAGACCATTGAACAGGAGGTGCGCTCTTTGGCATCCCAGCACCTCGCCTTTAAAAAAGAACTCTGGGACAAAGCCAAGGCAAAACGATTCTTCAAAGATCAGCCCTTCAAGCTGGAACTCATTTCCGATCTTCCCGCAGGCAAGGTTGGCATCGTCCACACGGGCAAGGCCTTCTCCGACCTCTGCCGGGGAGGACACGTGAAGAACACGAATGAGCTTCCCCTCAAGGCGTTCTCCCTCACCAGGGTGGCCGGGGCATACTGGAAGGGAGATGAAAAACGCCCCCAGCTTACCCGCGTCTATGGAGTCGCCTTTGCCTCAAAAGAAGAACACAGCGCCTACCTTGCTCAGATGAAGGAGGCAGAACTTCGCGACCACCGCCGACTGGGCCGCGAACTTGGGCTCTTTGCCTTCTCGGACCTTGTCGGGCCAGGCCTCCCTTTGTTTACCCCCAAGGGGACACGCATCTTTCGCGAACTTCAGAAGTTCTCTGAGCGCCTGAAAGAAGATATCGGGTTTCACGAGGTTCACATTCCCCATATCGCAAAAAAGGACCTGTACCGGGTCTCCGGACATTTAGAAAAGTTCGGGGAAGACATTTTCACCGTGAAGGGCAAGGACTCTGAGTTTGTCTTAAAACCCATGAACTGCCCGCACCACATCCAGATATATGCCTCTCGTCCTCGCAGCTACCGAGAACTTCCGTTCAACATATATGAAACCACGACCGTCTACCGGGACGAGCGGGCCGGAGAACTCGCCGGGCTCACAAGAGTCCGCTCTATCACCCAGGACGACTCCCATGCCTTTCTCGCGCCAGAGCAAACAGAGGAGCTCTTTGAGCGCATCCTCAAGCAGATTCAGAAGTTTGTGAAAGCATTCCAGCTCACGGAGTACCGCATCCGGCTCTCCCTGCGGGACGAGAAGAACCCCTCCTCCTACCTGGGAGACAAGGCAACCTGGAAGAAGGCTCAGACGGAGATGGAGCGGATTCTCAAGCGCAACAAGATTCCGTACGTTCGAGCGGAGGGAGAGGCCGCCTTCTACGGCCCCAAGATGGATTTCCTCGCCAAGGACTCCCTGGGCCGTGAGGTACAGATATCAACCATTCAGCTGGACCTGAATCTTCCCGAGCGCTTTTCCCTCACCTACACGGGAGCTAAGGGAGAGGAACTGCGCCCCGTCATGATTCACTCGGCCTTTCTTGGCTCCATTGAACGGTTCCTCGGAGTGCTCATTGAGCATTTCGCGGGCGCCTTCCCTCTGTGGCTCTCCCCAGAGCAGGTCTGGATCCTGTCCGTCTCAGCGAAGTTCAACTCGCTGGCCGCGAAGACCGCACAAGAACTCTCCGCCCTGGTTCCCGGTATCCGCGTTTCAGTACGAGAAAATGACGAAACCCTTGGCAAAAAGATACGGGAGGGAGAGGTGCAGAAGATTCCATACCTTCTCATCCTCGGTTCAGAAGAAAAAAAGGCCAAAACCGTGAGCGTGAGAAAGCGAGGAAAGGGAGACCTTGGAACCATGAAACTTGAGGTCTTTGCCGCCCGCCTCTCAAAAGAACTGGATCTACTAAAGTAACATGGAGCTATCCCCTAGCACCCAACAGCTCATAACCAAGTACCGGAACTGGGTGGTGAGCAAGGAAGCCAAGACCGTGGAAAACACCATTGAGGTGGACGAGGTCGCCTCAAAAGTGGCCGCCTTCTATGAAAAGATTCGCGGCGTGGTGGACTGGCGAGAGGAACACCTCCTGCGCAAGACCGCTATTGAGCGCATGCTCAAGCGAAGGCTCCTCATGACCAGAAAACCAGAAGAAGTGGCAGAACCCCTTCTCTCCGAGCTCGTACGCGGCGGGCACTTCCCGAATGGGCGCATCCCGACCTCCGCCATCCCCGCGGTCCAGGAAATCATCACAAAGTATCTTTTTCTCATAGAGCACGCGAAAAAAGAGGCGGGCGGAGAAACAAAGATAAAAGACCCGCGCTCCCTGGAGTCCTGGCTGCTCGGCATTGCGGCTTCCGAAATTGAAGAGACTCTCTCTCCTCCCCTCAAAGAACTCGCGCTCCGAGAGTTTGCGGCACTCAGAATGCAAAGCCGTATTACAGCCGATCTTCCAGAGAGTGAATTCAACTTCCTCATCCTCATCGCGGTGGAACGGGCGCTCTTTCAGATTGATGACACAACCTTGAACCAGCACCTGCTCTTCAAATTCATCCCTGATTGGGATCACCCTTCCCATCAAACCCTTCTGGCAGTATCAGAGCGCATCTGGAACATCAGAAAACAAATAGAGGATCTCTTCCATCACCCATTGGCAGAATACGTCTACCGCTATGTTGAAAAGCACGACACGCCCTACCTCCTGCTCGGAGACATTGTAGAGCAGCACAGAGAAGAGGTTCTGGATCTAACCCTGGATCCTGCGGCCACGGAAGGCCTTGTGCGGGAAGCCTATGAAGCGAGACTGCAAAAGCTGAAAAAGAAACTGAGGAGAGCCGGGATATACAGCACGCTTTCCATATTCGTCAGCAAAGTGGTCCTTGCCGTTGCCATTGAGGTTCCTCTTGACCGCTACCTTGTACAACACCCGAGCCTCCTGCCGCTCGCTTTGAGCGTGAGTATCCCCCCCTTGCTCATGTTCTTTCTCGTGATGGGCACGCGGCCCTCCTCTGAGGAAAACTTCCAGCGCCTCCTCCTGGAAACCATGGCCCTCTTCTATGAAAAAGAGCCCGGACCTCCCCATGAGATTCGCCTTCCAAAGCGCAGAGGGGGATTCGTGCGAGCCATGGTTTCCTTAGCATATCTCTCAAGCTTCCTCGTATCCTTTGGGGCACTCATTTGGATACTCAACAGACTGGGATTCACGGTTCCCTCCATGCTCATCTTTCTCTTCTTTGTCTCCCTTGTCGCTTTTGCGGGAACAGTTATTCGGCAGCGCGCAAAGGAACTCCAAGTGACGGAGCTAAAGGAGGGTTTTTTCTTCGGACTTTTTGACCTCTTCTTTCTTCCGATCGTGAGAGCTGGCAAGTGGCTCTCCCGCAGTCTCATGAGATACAACGCCGTGAGCATGTTCTTTAACGTTTTTTTGGAAATCCCGCTCCAGATATTCATTGAGTTCATTGAGCAGTGGAGAGCGTTTCTCAAAGAAAAAAAGGAGGAGATCCACTAGTCGTCCTCGTCGGGCCGACGGCATCAGGCAAGTCAGCTCTGGGAGTACGGCTCGCCAAGAAGTTTTCAGGAGAGGTGGTCTCAGCTGACTCCCGCCAGGTGTATGTCGGACTTGATCTTGGCTCGGGCAAGATAACGACAGAGGAGATGCGGGGTGTCCCCCATCACCTCCTCTCTCTAGCCTCGCCGCGCAGAAGGTTCACCGTTGCTCAGTTCCAGAAACAGGCGACGAGGACTATCTCTGGCATCCTGAAAAGAAACCATCTTCCTTTTTTGGTTGGAGGCTCCCGCCTATACATAGACAGCATCCTCAAGAACACATCATTTCCGGAAGTACGGCCTGACACGAAACTCCGGGGCCAGCTGGAAAAAAAGACTCCTGCGGCTCTCTTCTCTCAACTCAAAAAGCTTGACCCCAGGCGCGCACGCCATATTGATGCCAACAACAAACGGCGCCTTATTCGCGCCATTGAGATTGTTCTGCGCACCGGAAAAGTCGTCCCTGAAATGCGAACGCCTCGCATGAGAGAAGACGTTCTCCTCCTTGGAATCGCAATACAAGAGCAGAAACTGAAAGAGAATATCACAAAGCGTCTTGCAAAACGTCTCAAGCAGGGCATGGTGTCTGAAGTACGAAAACTCCATGACTTCGGACTCTCGTTCAAGCGCCTGGAGTCCTTCGGCCTTGAGTATCGGCACGTCGCTCAATACCTCCAAGGAAAAATATCAAAAGAGGAGATGCAAGAAAAGATTGTGCGCGACAGCCTGCGCCTGGCAAAACTTCAGCTCAAGTGGTTCGCAAAAGACAAAAGGATCAGATGGGTACGAACAAAAAAAGAGGCCGAGCGCCTCGTAGCCGACTTTCTCAAGCAGAAGAGCTCCTCTTGCGAGAAGCCCTTCGGTTGAAATCAGCTGATGGCGATGCCCATGACTTCCCGCTCAATGCGGTTCTTGATGCTCGTCAGGCGGTCTGGCGGAAGTGACAGGTCGTGTGTGGTGACCATCAACTCGCGTTTTCCGCTCGGGTGCCTGATGCGGTACGCAAGGAAGCCGTCTCTTGAGGTCCATTCCTCAACAATGGGAGTTTCCACGCTGATGCCCTCCTTTCTAAGTACCTTATGCCATACAATACAGCAGTTGTCAAGAAAGAAGCTGGCGCAGAAGCTCTTCCGCCCTCTCAGGGTCAAGAGCGCCTTTGCTTTGAGCCATCGCCTGACCCACCAGGAACTTCACGGCCTTTTCTTTCCCGGCACGCACCTCAGACACTGCCTTCTCATTGTCTCTGATAACCTGCTGGAGAATGACGCGAATCCCCTGTTCATCTGACATCTGAGCCAATCCGCGCTCCTCAACAATGTGAGATGGATCAGCTCCCGTACCAAACATCTCTTTGAGAACCGTCTTGGCGGCCGGGGTTGAGATTTTCTTTTCGGCAATCATTGAGATGAGCTCGGCAAAGTTCTCTGGCGTGATCTTTACATCCTCTATGCTAAAGGAAGATGACTGAATAAGGCCCAAGAGGTCTGAGGTGAGATAATTTGAAGTGAGCTGAATGCGCAGATTGAGCGCCTCGGGACTCAGGTCCTCTCCCAGTTCTGAAACGGCATGCTCAAAGTACTCCCCCAACGCCTTGTCTCTGACCAACAGATCCGCAGCTTCACCTCCAAGCTCGTATTCCCTTCTCAAGCGAGCCCTCCGATCCTGGGGAAGCTCAGGGAGCTGGGCTTTCAGGTTTTCAATATCCTGGGACTCAAATATCAAAATGGGAATGTCCGGCTCGGGAAAGTACCTATACTCCTGAGCCTCTTCCTTACTCCTCTGGGAAACCGTTTTCTGACCCGCCTCGTCCCACCCTCGAGTTTCCTGCGCGATCTTCCCTCCATGCGCCAAGGCCTCACTCTGCCGTCTAACCTCATACTCTGAGGCACGTTCAACCGTCTTGAACGAGTTGAGGTTCTTCACCTCCACCTTGGTTCCCAGCTTCTTTGCTCCTTCTTCCCGCACTGAAACATTTGCTTCAATGCGCATGAGTCCCTTTTCCATGTCGGCTGAAGAAGCACCAACATAGCGGAGAATGAGTTGGAGTTCTTCGGCAAAACGCTTGGCTTGTGCGGCAGAAGTGATATCGGGCTCCGTAACAAGCTCCAGGAGCGGAACCCCGGCCCGATTGAAGTCTACCAACGAACCCTTGCTGTCGTGCTGGAGGCGGGCCGTATCCTCCTCTAAGTGCACCCTTGTCACCCTGATATCTCTTCCGTCTACCGTGAGCTTCCCTGCCTCGCACAGAGGGAGATCGTACTGGCTAATCTGATACCCCTTTGGAAGATCCGGATAAAAGTAGTTCTTGCGGTCAAACTTTGACCTCAAGGCAATCTGGCACCCCAACGCCAAACCAACCTTGATCACCTCGTTGATTGCGGCCTTATTGGGCACGGGCAGGGTTCCTGGATGCCCAAGACAGATAGGGCAAACATTTACATTTGCCTTTGTTTCCTCAGGATCATTCCTGCACGTGCAAAACATCTTGCTCTTCGTTGCGAGCTCGGCATGAATCTCAAGACCGATGACGGGTTCGTACTTCATATGGAAAAGCGCTCTGCCACGGAAACGCGGATATCCTCTGCGACCTTCTCAATACTCTGCTCTCCGTCGATGGCAACGATGTTCGCAAACTCCTCTGCGACTCGCAAGAACCCTTCAGCATTCTTCTCCATGCGCCCTTGAACCTCAAAGAGCGTTCTCTTCCTCCCTCTTGCTTCCAAGCGGCGAACAGCAACCACAGGAGAAACTCTGAGGAAAAATGTGATGTCGGGCGACAACACATCCTCATGCCATCCCACAACCTCTTTGAGGTTAAGCCCTCCTGCCTCAGAGAATGCAAAGGAGGTGAGGGCATAGCGGTCCGTGATTACCCAAATTCCCTTCTCCAAGGCCGGAATGACAATTGAGATGAGATGCTCTTCTCTGTCTTTGGCAAAGAGACGCTGAAGCTCAAGGGAATCAAGCGCCTCTTCTCCATCAAGCACAATCCTGATGCGTCCTGCGACCGAAGAATCCGATGTTGGCTCCTTGGTTGTGATTACCTCTATGCCCTTGCCTGAAAGAAAATCGCGCAGGAGAGCCACCTGCGTGGACTGACCTGACCCGTCCAGTCCGTCAAACGCGATAAACCTGCCGGGATAGGAACTTGTCTTCATACCTGTTTCTCCCTTTTCTCTGTTGTCACCCGGCCCCCCTGCCACTGACCGCGGTATGCGTTCCCCTTCCCCCGTACCTCAAAAAACATGATGTGAACTATCCTCGCTCCCATCTCAAGCTCAAAGGCCGTATCTCTGAAGTTGTACAGGCCCATGCTGAGACCTCCGTGGTATCCTGGGGGCACCTGGCCGCCAAAACAGAATAGGCCCGAGCGAAACAGCGTGGAGCGCGGGGTCATGAGGGCCAGAAGGTCGTCTGGCATATTGACCGACTCTGCCGTCTTGACCAGGTAATACGTGCGGGGCTGGAGCTTGACCTTGTCCCCCTTCTCAAAAGAGGCGACAAGCTTCACCTCGGGTGTTTCCCGCTCGCTCACTCCCAAGAATCCGGCGCCTGAAATCTCATACAGCTCCCCCGCCCTCAGGTCAAAACCGGCTCCTTCGGGCTCCGTGAGCTCTCGCTCTGCCAGTCCTTCAACGAGCTTATGCTCTTTCACGAGTCTGTGCAGTTCTTCAATCCCGAGTGTCATTGGTTTCTTTCTTTACCTGGTATTCCAAAAGGATAGCATCCTCACGCATCTTTTTCACCTTCCTGAGCTTCAACCTGGCATCAAGAGAGTCAGCGAACAGGGTGAGGCCCTCCCCAAAGAACAGGGGCTCCACGGTCAGGTACACGGTGTCAATGAGTCCTGCCTTCATAAACAGGGTGTAGATGGTGCTCCCACCGATAATGGCAACCTCTTTGTATCCCCGGGACTCCAAATGCCTCAAGAGGTCAGCTGGTTCTCTCTGGGTAAGCTCAACCCCAATGAGACGCTCTGTGGCCGGAGCGTACACGACGTTGAGACGCCCTCCAAGGGGCCTCCCAATGGTCTTGTAGGTATTGAGGCCCATTACCACCACTCCTGCCTGCTTTGTCCGCTTTGTGAAGAATACCTTGTCCTCCTTGCTCGTCCAGTCAGCTAGGTGATCTGAACTGCGGGCAATGAACCCGTCGGCAGTCAGGGCGGCGATGAGGAATGTCTTCATACCCCCTATTGTGCGGCAAT
>JAUYMI010000028.1 GCA_030698665.1 bacterium | reverse complement strand
AAAGTTGATGGGGTTGCGCTTGTGGGCCATGGTGGAAGACCCAACCTGCCCCTCCTGGAACTGTTCTCTGACCTCCGCAATCTCCGTCCTCATGAGATGCCGGGCATCCCTCCCGAACTGCCCAAAGGCGGCAGAAAGGGTAACGCAGGAAAAGAGGTAGTGAACCAGGGGCTCTGGCTGAACGATCTGAGTGCTGATGCGCCCCGGTACGAGCCCGAGCTTGCCCAGCACCCGTTCCTCAAACGATGCCTCGCCCTCGCGCGTGATGCCCAAGGCCATCTGAGCGTTGTACGCCCCGACAGCTCCCGACACCTTGCCCGTAAGGGAAGAGGCATGGAGGTCCATGATGCGCACGTTCTCCATGATCCGGTTGAGTACGGTCGCAAACCAGAACCCAACCGTGACGGGAAGAGCGTGCTGGCCGTGCGTGCGCCCGACCTGAATCTGCTCTGAGAAACGTTCGGTCAGATCAGCAAGGATGAGGGCGACCTGAGCCGCCTTCGGCCTCACCACCTGCGCGTGGGCCCTGGAGAACTGAAGCGCGCGGGCCGTATCCAGCGGGTCGTAAGAGGTGAGCGGAATGTGCGCCCACCGCCGGAGCTCTGGGGGAAGCAGATCCTGGGCGAGCCTCACCCAAGCCCGTATGTCGTGCCCCGTCACCTCCCGCTCCACACGGTCCACGTCAGTCGTGGAAATTGCCAGGATCGCTTCTCGAATCTCCGGCGTCAGCCTGACGAAGTCCTCTGCCGGGATCACTCCGATCTCAGCGAGAACGTCAAGTGCCGCCAGCTCTACCTCCCCCACTGGCCGGTATAGGTTGTCGTACCCGAAGATTTCCCGGAGGTCCGCTGGCTGATACCGCGGATTTCCCGGCAACTGAAGATTTGCCATCTTTCTGCCCCTTTGCGAAATTGTGCATGTGCTGAGGTACCCTGACCCTACCAGAATCCCCTCTTTTTACAAGCACCCCTAGATCTCAAGAAACTTCCACAGGACCCTGGAGCCCCAGCTCCGGTACGGGCTCCAGGAAGCTGATATTGAGACTGCCTGCTCAGGGCTGATCTCTGAGGCGCCATATACTTTCTCCATGCCTCTCCTCAGCCCAAGATCCCCTGCGGAAAACACGTCCTCGCGGGCGAGAGAGAACATTAAAAACATCTCAGCCGTCCATCTCCCCACTCCCTTGACCTTCATGAGCTCTTGTGCAACCTCCTCGTCTGAAAAAGACGAGAGCTTTGAAAGGCGCACCTCCCGGCTTTCCACTTTCTGAGCCAGGTCTTTGAGATACCGCGCCTTAGCCCACGACATGCCGATTCCCCTGAGCTGTTCTTCTGAAGCCGCAATGAGAAGCTTGGGCCTGAGGGAAGAACGGGGAAAGACGCCGTAGAAACGGCCCAAGACCGCATGGGCGGCGTGCCCGGACAGCTGCTGACCGATGATGTTCCGGCACAAAGAAACAAAGTACTCAGAGGGCTTTCGGGGAACAACCTCCTCTAACTTCCCTACCCGCTCTGAGGCCTCAAACAAGATGGAGTCCACCTTCTGAAAATGCCTCTTAACTGCCAGCTTCATGGACTCAGCCTAGCAGAGAGGATGCGAGGAGGCCAGAGGGCCTCCTATTGACCGTCTCTCCCATATAATGTATCTTGCATAGACATTGCCACAGGGACAGTGTAGGACGAAGGAGGACTCATTGTCCGGTTCGAGAGACAAGAAAGCGCGGCCCGATCAGTTCCGGGTCACGCCCAAGGCGCCGAGGCAGCCCAGGACGTCTGGGTCGCCAGGCCGCCAGCGCAACATCGGCCACCAGCGAGGCGAAGAGCACAACCGGGGAAACCAGGGCGGCAACCGCGGCCGGCGCTGGTAGACCCACGATTCTCGTCTCAAGACCACACAGGGCGCGTCACTTCATGTGACGCGCCCTCTTTTCTTTTCAAAAAGAAAAACCGCCCATTCAAGGCGGTTTTCCGTATGCTCTTTAGCAGCACTTGCAGGCCTTGGCTGTGAGCTTCGTGAGACCGCCGGCCATCACGATGATGGGCCACCAAAGGCTCACCGTGCCAGACGAGACCACGTCAATCTCTCCCAAAAAGAAAAGGGCTCCAAAAAGAACGATCAGAACGGGGATCACCTTGTGATGGGAGCACCCGCAGACATTTTTCCCTTCCATGGATGTTTGAGTATGAAAATTAGTTTTCCGACCTTTGCCTCAGTCCCCTATCTCATAAAAGTATCTCCTCCCGCTTTATGGCAGCTCGTCTTTTTCAATACTTCAGTATACCAGCCCGGCCTCCCTCTCATCAAGCGTGGTGTGAATAAAAGGTCGCAAAACATTGGAGATGCGGTATAATAAATGCGAGGATGTTATCCTCGCAGTCCTTCGTGATATCCTGAGTCCTCGTCGGCAACGGGGTTCTCGCGGAACAGCACGAAGAGGAAGGCAACGACCGAGCTCAGGGCTCCCAACATGAGAACGAGTCCTGTGACCGCCACCTTGAACAAGGGGGGCGAGACCGAGATATCCATCTTCCCCTCCAATCTCCTCGTTCACTATACTGAAAATCATATGAAAAAATCAACCAAGCCAATCCTCCAGCACATCCCGGACTTTTTGGACTACTGTGAAGTGGAACGAGGACTTTCCTCTAAAACCCAGGAGAACTACTCTCGCTACTTAGAGAAGTTCAAGGTGTGGCTTGCGTCCAAGAACAAGGAAGGCATGCTCCCCCACCAGCTTGACTCTGACACCGTGTGGCAGTACCGGCTCTTCCTCTCGCGCCACCAGGACAGCAAGGGTAGCTCCCTGGCCAAGACCACCCAAAACTACTACCTCATCGCCCTCAGAGCCCTCCTGAGCTTCTTTGTGGCAAAAGACGTGTCTTCCCTGCCTCCAGACAAAGTCACCCTGCCAAAGGACGCTGCAAAGGGAAAGACCATCAAGTTCCTGACCTTAGAGCAGGTTGAGAAGCTCCTCTCATCTCCCGATCCCTCCCACCCCACGGGGCTTCGTGACAAGGCGATCTTGGAAACCCTCTTTTCCACTGGACTCAGGGTGGCTGAGCTCGTTGCCCTCAATAAAGAGCAGTTTGATTCCATTTTTGACAAACAGGACTTTGAAGTCGGCATCATCGGCAAGGGCAAGCATCCCCGCACCGTGTACTTTTCCGAGCGCGCCTTAGAATGGCTCACAAAGTACCTCAAGACCCGCAAGGACAACCAAAAAGCGCTGTTCATCAACTACCGGGGACGCACAAAGGACGAGAACCGCCTCACGGCCCGCTCCATTGAGCGCCTCATCAAACGCTATGCCGTGCAGTCGGGCATTCCCCTCTTCACCACGCCCCACACGCTCCGCCACTCGTACGCGACGGACCTGCTCAATCAAGGAGTGGACCTGAGAAGCATCCAGGAGTTCCTGGGCCACAAGAACATCGTCACGACCCAGGTCTACACGCATGTGACAAACAAACGCCTGCGCGACATCCATCGTCAGTTCCACGGAGGCAAAACCCTAAAATAAAAGGGGGCTGCGTACCCAGCGCCCCCGACACCCTAGGCGATCACCATAAGCCCGAAACCGATGAGCATGGTGAGAGCTGAGAGAAACGTCAGAACCCACTGTCCGGGCCCTGATGGGTTCTGGCCCTCGGACATGACCATCGTCTCGTCCATTGAGAAGATGAATCCGACAATGCCGACCACGAACAGCGCAATCCCTATGGCAATGAACATTTCCCCGCCCGCTCGTTGAGCTTCCACTCACATCCGTTGCACTCAGAGCACTATAATGCTGAGGCACTGAAAAAGCAAATCAGCCCTTATCTCAGCTCGGCTTTGGCAAAAGGCACAAAAAAGGCGCGGCACCACACCCACACCTCGTTGTACTCATTCACATCAAGCTCGGCTGGAACCTCGTAGTTCTGGGCTCCCGCATTTCCCTTGAGAGCCCCCAGTCGAGCCTCTGGAGCATACTCACCATCTTTCCCCAAATATACAAAAAGATCAGGCCCGTTTGTTACGCGAAAGTCGTCTCCAAACCTAATATACGTCGTTCCCCCACTCTGAACGAGAGAGGCCGTTCCTTCTCCGCTATGGGAAGCGAGACCAACAAACCTCCCCTGAGCCGTGGTTGCCGACTCAAGATCGGCTTCCTCAGCTATAATATCTGAAACATCCTCATCCACCTGCCGGGTGATGAACAAGGGTGAGATGAGCCAGTACGCAACTCCAGCTCCAATAATGAGAGCAGAAACGATAATGACTTTTCTCATACTTCCTTTGTAGCCCACATTCAAGACCCAGGCAACATGGGCGAGATAAGCGCAAAGGAAAAACCGGCTCTTGGCCGGTCATCCCCAAGGCTAGGCTGCGGCCTTGCCTTTCTCCTCCTCGTGCTTCCTCCACGCTTGGGCCGCTGAGGGCTCCACTGTTTCCAGCTTACCCAAGATCATGGACCCGAGCTCTGAAGTGGAAACCTCAGGCCTCTCTGAAACGCTCGAGAGTACCTCAGAGGAAACCTGCTCCACCACTTCCTTGGTGCGCTCTGCGGTAGAATCGGCGTCCTGGCAGGCCGCCTCAATGGAGCGTCTGAGCTTCTCTGGATCAAAGGGCTGCCTGGATCCGTCGCGCTTGATGACTTCTGTTGCCATGTTTGTTCAATGGGTTATCCGTATCTCTTGACCTTTCTCTCATCATACCACACTTACCTCAAGGATTTCAGCATCTCAACGTTCTTTTTGTCCGGTCCCTCACCGGAAAACCCCGGCACCTCCAAGATCCAGGGCTTTCCGCGGAGCTTCGACTCAGCTAACAAATGACGGAATCCTGCCTTGCCGATGTACCCCTTCCCGATGTTCTCGTGAAGATCGCGGGCCGAACCTGATGGAGCCTTGGAATCGTTGGCATGGATTGCAACGAGATTCTCCAGTCCAACGCTCTTATCAAGCCCCCTCACGAACTTTAAAATCTCCTGCTTGGAAAAGGAGGCAAGGAGGCCGGCTCCGCAGGCGTGCGCCGTATCCAGACACATCTTGACCCTCGGAGAGCGCACCTGTGCCATGATCTCCCCGATCTCCTCTGGCGAGTCCCCGAGCTTCTTTGGAGTTGCCGAGTTCTCCATGATGAGCTGCACCTTGCCGGGCGCCTGTCTGAGGACCTCTTGCACGCCCTTTGCGACCTGAGACGTCGCCTTCTCTCTCGGAAGTTCTTTGCCGGCTCCCACGTGAAAGATCAATCCCTCAGCTGAAATTGCCTCAGCTATCCTGAGATGCTGAGCCAAGTTCTTCACTGACTTTTCATAGATGCCCTTGTCCGGAGAAGCCAGGTTGACAAGGTATGCTGCGTGGAGGAAGACAGGCCCAATCCCGCTCCTCTGTACAGCGGCCCTGTATCGCGCTATCTCCTCTTGTGAGGGAATCTTTGCCGCCCACTGCCTCGGGGAGGCACCAAATATCTGAATGCACTCAGCCCCAATGGCAAGGGCGTTTTCAATCCCCTTCTCCAGTCCTCCCGCAACTGAGACATGGGCCCCGATTTTTGGCTTCATATTCTGAGTATATCACGGACAAACAAAAAACGCCTGAGGCGCGAAGGTATGGGTAGGCGGTGCCTGCGGGGAGCGAACTCCTCACAGGCACCGCCAGAAGAAGACCAAGGGCAGGGATATCAAGCCGGCGTGCGTCGAAGCGGTGCGACCGGTGTTGCTACAACGTTGGATCCGAGGATCCTATGTGGATTCCACTCCGGTCGCCGCCCCTGACGGCCCAGCTGATCCTCCTGTCCTGGTTTCCTAAACCCTAAGGTACAGAAACAAGGAATTCCTGTCAAGGCCTCAGATATTTCCTCCCTTTGAGCTTCTCTGGCAGAAAACTCTCTGCCGTGTACTTCTCATACCCCTTGCCGTATCCCAGGTCAGCCATAAGATCAGTCGGAGCGTTCCGGATGATCAGGGGAATGGGAAGGTTCCCGTGTTCCTTCACGTCCTCTACCGCTTTTTGATAGGCATCATATGAGTGTCTGCTCTTCTTGCACTGGGCCAAGTACGCAACTCCATGGGCGAGATTGATGGCGCACTCAGGATACCCAATGGTTTCACAAGCCCGAAAGACGTCATTTGCAACCACGAGCGCCGTGGGCTGGGCAAGACCGATGTCCTCTGAGGCGAAGATCACCATGCGGCGGGCAATGAACTTAGGATCCTCTCCCGCGTCCACCATACGGGCCAGGTAGTACAAGGCGGCATCGGGCTGGGAAGCTCTCATACTCTTGATGAAGGCCGAAATGGTGTTGTAGTGCTCATCTCCCAGCTTGTCGTATCTCAGATGCTTTGACTGCAGAGTGTCCTTTAGGGACTCTGGCGTGACCTTGCCGTAGAGGTCACGGGCAGCCTCAATCATGCCCACTGCCTGCCTCGCGTCCCCGTTCGCCATGGCCACCAGCCACTCTTTTGCCTGCTTTGATATCCTGACCTTCGTGCGATCAATGATCTGCGACATCTCTTCTGAGGAGAGCTCGGAAAGCACAAAAACCCGACAGCGGGAAAGCAAGGGAGATATCACCTCAAAGCTCGGGTTCTCCGTGGTGGCGCCAATGAGGGTCAGCTCCCCTGACTCAACGCTCGGGAGCAGAACGTCTTGCTGGGCTTTGTTGAAACGATGGATTTCGTCTAGAAACAGGACCCTGGGTTTGCCGGAAGGAGGCGTCTCAACAATGCGCTTGATGTCCGCCTTGCCGGCCGCGACAGCAGAAAGCTCGGTGAGCTCAGCTCCCAGAGACCGGGCATAGATGCGAGCCAAGGTCGTTTTTCCGCACCCCGGAGGGCCCCAGAGAATGAAGGAGAAAAGATGCTTTTGCTCAACAGCGAGCCGCAAAGGCTTCCCGTTCCCCACAAGGTGGGACTGGCCGATAAAGTCCTTGAGCGAGGAAGGACGGATGAGAGAGGCTAAGGGTTCCATAAAGACAGTATATCAAAAACAACCCTAACCACCCAGGCAGAAGTTGAAGGCCTCAACTTGCAGGTTGTACGTGGAGATGGCGCTCTGCAGGGCCGCGGCGTTAAGGTTGTAGGCTTTCACCAACTCGTTGTACTGAGAAATCAGCGCTTGGGCCTGACTGCTCCGCCTTTCTTTCGCGTCCTCAACGGCAGGCAGAAGGATCTCCAGCTCCCCCTGCAGACGCGCAATCTCGTCTTTTAAAAACACAATCTGTCCTGATAGGGAGACATCCGGCCTAGGGCACACGGAAGCCGGAAGCCCGAACATCTGAACCCCCACCCAGGTTCTCTTGCCTTCAAACATGCCCTCTACCACCGCAACGCCAATTTCCTGATAGCTCGTGTTGAGGATATTCGCCCGGTGCCCGGGGCTGTCCATCCACGCCTGAACCAAATCCTGATCTCCGTCAAAACTGCCCAAAGCGAGATTCTCTCCAATGGCAAGAAAGTCATACCCCGCTTCCTTCACAAAGTCAGAGGCGGCAGACCCTGTCGGAGAAACGTGGGCGAAGTACTGATAAGCAAACATATCTTGCACCTTGGCCTCAGCCGCAGCTGAGAGCTCCGCATTCAGCACAAGAGGAGACACTGTATTTTCAATGCGCTGGAGATTGGTATAGGCAAAGACGCCAGATGAGGTCAGCTCGGCTGCCTGACTCCGCACCTCAACCCTGAGAGGAGGAGGCGTGAGCACGCGCTCTTGCAAGATGGTCTCGACCACCTCGGCCACCACCGAGGGCTCAAAGGAAATCCTGAGCATCTCTCCCCTGCTCTGCCAGTACCAAGCTCCCACCGCAGCCAACAAAAGGAGTGCAACGGACGTGAAAAGGCGCATGTTAAAACGTAACCTGAAGGAGAACCTCGTCATCGTGTTCGGGAAGCCCCGAGGGATTATCCTTTTGCAGAATGAGCAGACCAACCTGGGTTTGGGGATGAGCGAACCTCAACGTCGCCGTAAAGGGAACGAAGTCCTGGCTCATCCAGTCTCCCTGCATGGTAGCGATTGCCGTATCCAGCACCTTCCCCTTTCCATCCAGCAGGCGCACGGGAAAGTCAGCCTCAAATGACCAGTACCCTCTCGCCTCTCCCGTCACGAGGAGAGGACTGCGAACCTTCTCGTTTGGAGCAATTGAGACATTCCGCACCAGATCCTTCTTTGCCTCAAGGTTGCTGACGTTCTCCACGAAGACCCTTCCGTCTGATCTCACGCACGCGTCAGGCCGGGTGTTCATGATGACACTGCCCGTCGTGGCCGCGCACTCAAGAAAGCCCACATCAGCGGTGACTCCGTTCCCAACCGAAAGCACCTTCGTGAGAGCGAAAGCGCCTCCGCCAGCTACAATGAGAATGAGTGGGATGTATAGAAAATTACGCATTGAAGCAGAACAGGGGCCGGAGAGCGCAGCACAAAAAGAGGCAGCGCGGTACCTCAAGAAGGCGCGCTCTCCGGACATCCCCTCCAGTGTCAGCGCACGAATGCGCCGACACGTGAAGGCACATACTGTGTGCTATTCTTAGAATATCATGCTCGCCTTCAACGAGCGAGGGCACACAAAGAAAATCAAGAGAGGTGTTCTCTCACCTCATCTGCGGCTTCCTCCACCGTACCCTTATTTGAGATATAGATGTAGGGAATCTTGGATGCCCGTGCTTCCTTCTCCCATTCAGCACACTCAGCAATCCTCAAGCGTATATTCTCTTGCGACTCCCCACGCTCCTCAAGGCGCTTGGCCAGCACCTCTCGTGAAGGAGGAAGAATGAAAAAGGGAAGGACGCCTTCCTGGGCATACGACAGGAGCTTTCTTACGGCATCGGGCAACAGAGTCATGGCAGAGTACTGATCCAGCAAGAGAGCTTTGTCCACGTCATCCTTTCTCGTTCCGTATCGGTTCTTGTGCGCCTCCACGCTCCAAAGAAACTCTCCTTTGTGCTCCAGCTCCTCAAACTCCTCTGGGGCGACGTGGCGGAACTCAGACGGAAAGTCAGAGGGTCTCGCCTCTCTCGTGGTGTAACTGGGAACAAACCTCAAAGCAGGCAAGTTTTGGAACAACCGCGTAATGATCGTAGTCTTCCCGGCTCCCGAAGGGCCCGTGAACGTGATAATGCCCGCCATGCTACTCCCCGAACCTTCTCTGGCGCCTCGCGTACTCCGCTAAGACGCGGTCAAGGTCTTCCTCTGTGAAATCAGGCCAGTATTTGGGTTCAAAGAAGAGCTCGGCATACGCGGCCTGCCACAAGACGAAGTTAGAAAACCGCATCTCTCCTCCCGCCCGAATGACAAGATCGGGATCGGGAAGTCCCGAGGTTGAGAGATACGAAGCGAAGCGCTCTTCTGTCAATTCGTCCGGGGAGACACCCTCTCTCATAGCCCTCTGCGCCGCCTGCACAATATCCCACCTGCCCCCGTAGCTGATGGCAAGGTTCAGAAAGAAGGTATCATTGCCCTTGGTTCCTTCCTCCACTTCTGAGATTACCTTCTGCAAGGACTTTGGAAGACGGTCTATTTGCCCGATTACCCTCACCCTCACTCCGAGCCGCTTGAGTTCTTCCTCTTTGAGGTAGCGTTTAAAGTGCCTGACGAGTCCTGTCTCGAGCAGCTTCATTAAATATGAAACCTCCTTTTCCGTACGGTTCCAGTTCTCAGTGGAAAACCCAAAGGCGGTGAGCGCCTTCACTCCCCTTTCCTGGCACCACTCGCGGAACTTCAACAGGTTCTCGTATCCCGCCTTGTGCCCTTTTAGGGTATCCAATCCCCGCTCTCTCGCCCACCTCCGGTTGCCGTCCGGGAACAGGACGATGTGCCGGGGAACGCTACTCCTCTCCTCCTTGTTCTTCATTCAAATATTCTCCATGAATTGATATAGGTTCTCTGAATCGCTCTTGTGCCATCAGGTATCCTGCGGCAAATGAAACAAGGGAAATCAAAAGAACGCCAACTCCGACTATGATATCAGCTTCGCGCTCTTTGACAAGCCGCTTGAGCTTTGATATATTCATCATATGGCTACAACAAAATCAGCTGGAGCGACAAAACTCGGAAGGGACTCTGGCCCAAAGTATTTGGGCGTAAAGCTCTTTGGAGGCCAAAAAGTGAGAATCAGCCAGATCATCGTCCGCCAGCGGGGAACCAAGTTCCTCCCCGGACGCAACGTCAAAAAAGGAAGGGATGACACCCTCTTTGCCGCGATAGACGGAGTGGTCATGTTTGATACCATCAGGAAACAAAAGTTTGACGGATCTGCCTCGCGCTTCACGCGCGTGAACGTAACAGCCGCCGCATAGAGGCGGCTTTTAGGAAAGCAACGAAGAGCGGATGCGGGGCAAGGGGCCTTGACTGGAGCTCCGGGTGAAACTGCGTTCCGAGAAAGAACGGGTGTTTTGTTTTTGGAAGCTCAGCTATCTCCATGAGGGAGTGATCCGGTGACACGCCGGAAAACTTCAACCCGCCCTCGCTGAGCTTCATGACGTACTGAGGGTTCACCTCGTAGCGATGACGGTGGCGCTCTGAGATCGCGCTCTTCTTGTATGTATCATGCGCCAAGGTTCCGCTGCGCAGTTTGCACGGATACGCTCCCAGGCGCATCGTCCCCCCGTACTCTTTTGCTCTCAGCTTGTCCTTCTGGCTTTCCATAACGTCAATGACCGGATGCTCGGCCCCCTTCTCAAACTCTCGTGAGGTTGCCCCCTTGATGCGGCATACGTTCCTGGCAAACTCAATGACAGCTAACTGCATGCCAAAACACAGCCCGAAGTACGGAATCTTGTTCTCGCGGCAGAACCTGATGGCAGCAATCTTGCCCTCAACCCCTCGGCTCCCGAATCCTCCCGGCACGATGATGCCGGAAAACTCCCTGAGTTCACGAAGCGCCCTGGGATTCTTCTCATAGTCGCCGGCCGAAAGCCACACGATCTCGGGGCTCTTCCCAATATCCCAGGCGGCGTGCTTGATAGCCTCAATGACCGAAATATAAGAGTCCATGAGGGAAAATTCCCCGGTCTCAAAATACTTGCCCACAATCCCGATCCTCACCTTCCCTCGCCCCGCATGACTCTTGGCAACGAAGCGCCTCCAGGCCCTCAGATCTCTTACCTTCTTTCTCCTCATGGCAAAGTGGGAAAGGACGCGCTCCCCCAGCCCCTCCTTTTCAAAGTTCAGGGGAATGTCATAGATTGACTCCACGTCCGGAGCTGAGATGACATCCTGGGGCTTGACGTTGCAGAATACCGAGATCTTCTCCTTCCTCGGAGCATCCACAGGGACTTCAGAGCGGGCGATGATGAGATCGGGCTGAAGCCCGGCCGCATTCAGCGTCCTAACAGCGCCCTGCGTGGGCTTGGTCTTCATCTCTCCGATCGTGCGAGGAATGGGCAGGTAACTCACGAGCAGAAGCATGACGTTGCCAGGATCCGCCAGCTTCATCATACGAACTGCTTCTAAAAACAGCATGTTCTGGTACTCCCCGACGGTACCGCCGATCTCAATCAATAAAAAATCCGCCTTGTCTGTGGCAGCGGCCTTCTTGATGCGGGAGATGACCTCCAGCGGGATATGAGGAACCACCTCCACGCACTTGCCCTTGTATTCAAGATTCCGTTCGCGGTTGATGACGCTCAGGTACACTGACCCCGTGGTCATGTAGTTGACCTTAGCCAGATTCCGGTTCAAAAACCGCTCATAGTTGCCGATGTCCTGATCGCACTCGGTACCGTCGTTCGTCACGAACGTCTCACCATGCTCTAAAGGATTCATGGTACCGGCATCCACGTTGATATAGGGATCAATCTTCACGCAGCTCACCTCGTACCCCATGGAGTGCAAGATGGTGCCCACGGAAGCCGTAGTTACGCCCTTCCCGACTCCTGACATCACCCCTCCCGCAACAAAGATGTATTTGGTCGCCATGCTATGCCTCAGCCTGAACGATTACGCGGATCTCGGCCTCCAGGTTGTGCTCAAATTTCAGCTTCACCGGGTACTCTCCAATCTCGCGAATGGGATCTTTCAGCTCAATCTGATTCTTCTTCACGGCAAACCCCATCTCCCGGAGCTGGTCTGATATCTTCTGGGCAGTGACAGACTCAAAGAGCTGGCCGTTGTCCCCCACCTTGACCGGGACGACGACCTCCAGATCGTCTAGCTGAGAAGCTACCTCCTGGCTCTTTTTCAGGCCTTCCTCGGCCCTGGATTCCAGGATCTCTTTTTGCGCCTCCAGCCAACTCAAAGCCTCCTCGGTCGCCTCGCGGGCCAGGTTGTTTTTGAGCAGGAAGTTGCGGGCATATCCGGTCGCCACCTCTTTTACCTCAAAGCGCTTGCCAACTTTCAGAACGTCCTGGAGGAGAATCACCTTCATATACCACAGTATATTACAGCCCCTTCACGATTTCAATTGCCGAGTCCAGCTGCGGATCACGTCCCGCGTCAATGTCCGCATCCGTCATCTCTATTGCAACATCAGGATCCAGCCCCTTTCCCTGAATGAGGGTGCCCTTGGGAGTGAGCCAGTGAGCGACGGTGAGCTTGAGAGCTGAGCCGTCGGAAAATCGCTCTAATTCCTGTACCGATCCCTTGCCAAAGGAGGTGGTGCCCACAATCTTCACACCCAGCTGGTCTCTCAAAGCTCCAGCCAGAATCTCGGAAGCCGAAGCTGAACCTTCATTCATCAAGACCACGGTCGGAAATCCGGAAAGGGCCGAGGATCCGTGGGTGCGGTACTCACGCTGACCTTGCCCGTTGCCAAAGTCCTCAATCGTCACCACCCCGTTCCTCGGAATGAACCATCCGGCCAGGTCTTGAGCAACCTCAAGGAATCCTCCGGGGTTGTTGCGCAGATCCACAATTACGCGCTCAGCTCCCTGGGCAATCCCCTGAGACACGGCGGCCTGAAAGTCTGTGGGTGCCTGCTCTGAGAACTGGCGAATCTTGATATACAGGATTCCGTCTTCCTTCATCTCCCATGTGAGCGAGGGAACCTGCACAACCGCGCGCTCAATGGAAAAGTCGCGAGAGGCATTCCACCCCTCCCTCAGGATAGAGAGCACCACGGTGCTTCCCCGCGGACCGCGGATGAGAGAAACGGCCTCGTCAATGGTAATACTGCGCGTGAAGGTGTCATCAATCTTTAAAATGGCGTCACCCGCCCTGAGTCCCGCGAGCTGAGCCGGGGTTCCGTCCAAAGGAGCTATGATGGTGAGTTGGCCGTCGCGCACGCCAATCTCCATGCCAACCCCCTCAAAAGACCCTGCAATATCCTGCAAAAACTCCTTGGCGTTCTTGGGGTTCAGAAAAACGCTGTAGGGGTCTTCTAACGCCTGTACCATACCGGACACCGCTCCCTGTACCATTGCCTCATAGTCCAGCTCTCCTCGGGATACATACTTGTCTGACACGGCTGACCACGCTTCCCAGAACAAGGAGAAGTCAACGCCTGCGGGCTTTCCCGCTTCAAGATTGGTCAATCCCTCAATGGCAATGACATGCCCCTGAAGCTTGCCTACAGAAAAACCGGCGAGGAAGATTCCCACCAGGACTCCCGTAAAGAGGAGTACGAAAAGGAAGTTTCTGAGTCTGAGCATACAGCCATGGTATCAGAAAACAGAACGAGGGGCAATTGAAAAAATAGGCCCCCGGGACTCCTAGGAATCTCGGGGGCGGATGGCAGCGCGCAACTCCTTGAGCGTGCAGGGCTTCTTGAGCACAGCGTCGTACAGGTCCCTGTCGGCCGGGTCAGGCCAGTCGTCGTCCGGACCCCACCTACCAGAAACGCCGATGATGCGAATGTCCTTCCCGAAGCGCTCTCGGAGCTTGCGGGCGACCGTGGGCCCCTCCCCGTCCGGGAGTTCGTAATCCAGCAGGGCGAGGGAGAAAACTATTTCTCCCAACAGCACCTCGTTCGTCTTCAGTACCGAGTCCGCGGACAGAACCACGAAGCGCTCTTCCATGAGAACCGTCTTGAATAGCTCTCTGATGGACGCGTTGTCTTCAAGCAGCAACGCTCTCTCTGCCACATGTTCTCCTTTCACTAAAACAAAGGATACCATAAAATGGTATCTCTGTCAACATATTAGTGCCTGAGAATGAGACAAGGACAACAAAGGTCTTTCTTGCTATGGAGGTTCTCATGCTTTTCATATATCAGGAACGCGAACGCCCGAACATCCTGCGCAAAATCATCCGCAAAAACAGATATGCAAAGAGTAGGGAAACGAGATAGAGCAACGCCTCCGTCTTGAGTATAAAGACAACTCCAGAAAGAGATGCCGCGTACAAAGAAGCTTGGACCTTTTCCGTTTGCCTTGCCTCGGGGTTCTTTCGTATGGCTTCTGCTCCCTGAGTCGCCTCTTCTTTTTTCTCTTCTACCAGCTTGACGACTGGAACCAGCATCTTTTGTGCCGCTTCATGGACTGCAACAGCCCGGACTTCTACGGCGTCTGGCAAAAGAGCAATGAGGGTTTCTGTAATGGTGTCATCTTCTTTTGCCTTTACCTCTTGCTTTTCTCCCGCAATGGCCGCTTCTTCTTGCAGCGTGAGAGGAACAAGAGGGTTTGTTCCCTGTAAAAGTTCTTGGGCATCAGATATTCCGTCGTTATCGTCATCAATGTCGTCATCGTTGCCGATGCCGTCCCCGTCCGAATCCATCTGAACCCTGCGCGCGCTTTGCTGAGCGACATTCTGCTGCAGCTGAATTGGAACCGCCTCTTTCCCTATCCGTATGGCGGACGCCTCCGTAATAATAGCTTCTACCAAATGCTCCCCCTCGCTTGTGTTCCAATCAACCCATACCTGAGCGAATTTCCCGCTATGCTCAACAAAAAAATCAGACGTACCCAAAGAATATCCGTTGTCAAAAAACTCAACGCTTCCCGCAATATCTTCGCTCCCGCTGTTGAAGAGAGCCGCGTACACACGAACCGTCTCTCCTGCAAAGAACGGATCTTTTGAGTACCATATACCCCCCTGTAAAAACCCTGCGTTTGAAAGGGACGCTGCGAGCCCGATGAGGGGAAAGCAAAAGAGGCTAAAAATTATGACCAGCAGGAAAACTCTCATCTCCTGTCTCAGCAAGTATGGCTTGCTACTACAATCTTACCGGATTTCCACCTTTGAGTTCTATTCTGGTG
>JAUYMI010000027.1 GCA_030698665.1 bacterium | reverse complement strand
AAACCCTGACCACAGTTGACTCCGTAACCAGCGCCGCCATAGGTCGGCTCACCTCCATATACTGCCTCTCCTCCACCGACTGTAAAATTTCTTATTATGATGCTTCTAATGCCAACCTCATGATGGCAGACTGCGACGACGCCACTTGTTCCTCCAAAACCCTGACCACAGTTGACTCCGTAACCAGCGCCGCCACAGGGACACACGCCTCCATATACTGTCTCTCCTCCACTGACTGCAATATTTCTTATTATGACGGTACCAATGCCAACCTCATGATGGCTGACTGCGACGACGCCACCTGTTCCACAAAGACCCTGACTACCGTTGATTCGGTAACCAGTGCGGATACAGGACTATACACTTCTGTCTACTGCCTCGCTACTGACGACTGCAAGATTTCTTATCGAGACAATACAAATACTAATCTCATGATGGCTGACTGCGACGACGCCACCTGTTCCACAAAGACCCTGACTACCGTTGATTCCACGACAAGCGTCAGCACGGGCCAGTACACCTCAATTTACTGCCTTTCTTCCACCGATTGCAAGATTGCCTATCAGGATAACACTAACTCTGACCTCATGATGGCAGATTGTGATACTACCGATTGTACGGAAAGCGTATCGGGATTTAGTTTGGGCAGCAGCTCTCTCCCTTTTGACGAGATTTATGCTGGCAATTACTTTGGCAAAAGCACCACTATTGCATCTTTCGACTTAGCCGAAAACTATTCCGTCACCGATCTATCCATAGGACCAGGAGACATTGTTTCCTTGTCCCGCCAAGGTAACCTTATGGTGGAAAAGGCCGCCATTCCCTACCAGGCAACCCTTACGGGAGTCATCTCAACCAAGCCAGGCATAACACTGGCTGAGTGGGGAGATAGCACAGACCCATCCAAGCGTCCGGTTGCCCTCTCAGGCCGCGTGCCAGTGAAGGTGTCTTCCATCAACGGGGCAATTGAGCCAGGGGATGCCATAACATCATCTCCCGTGCCGGGAATCGGCATGAGGGCGACTCAACCGGGGCGCATCATCGGCTATTCCTTGGAGGGTTTTGGTTCAGAGAACCCAGAGGACGTTGGGCAGGTTCAGATATTCATATCTTTGGAGTTGTACTTTCCTCCGTACAGCTCGGAGGCAGCAGCGAGCTTGATGAGTATCACAGATACCGTGTCTCCCACCTCCACAACGTCCGGGGTAACGGCAGACGCCCTGACATCTGACTTTTTCAGGAAGCTCGTGGAGTGGTTCCAGGGGATAACGCTGAAGGTTGTTACCCTGGTTGCAGACCTCATTCAGACAAAGACCGTGCGGACCGAGTTTGCAGAGTATATAGATAGGGCAACAGGTTCCATATACTGCGTCTGGGTTGAGAACGGGGAGTTCATGAAGTCACAGGGAGTATGTGAAGAAAGCGGATCTGGCGCTCAACTTGTACCGCAGGGGAGTTCTCCCTCGGCCAGTTCTTCAGATCCTCAGCTCTTTGAAGAGCCGACCCCGCCTTCTACGAGTGAGGTTCCGGGAACGCCTTCCGTAACCGAGACCACAACCCCAACCACGAGTGACGCGACACCAACGCCTTCTGAGCCAGCTCCAGAGCCGGAACCTGCCCCCGCACCCGAACCTGCCCCTGAGCCAGCCCCAGCCCCAACAGAACCAGCTCCTGCACCCGATCCTACTCTGGAGCCAGTTCCAACAGAATCCACCCCATCTTCAGAGCCAACCCCTGAACCCACACCTGAACCCACGCCCGAACCCACACCTGAACCCGCCCCCGAACCCGCTCCCGAGCCTGCCCCCGCCCCAACTCCATGAGTTAGTAGCGCTGCTTAAACGAGATTTAGTTATCCACACCTAAACGAGATTTAAGCAATAGGAGATGTTGCGTGCATAGACGTATAATAAAGAGTAAAGAACATCATTGCTTAAATCTCGTTTAAGCAAATCAGAGTAAACTAAATCTCGTTTAAGCAGACGGAATATGGCAAGAATAAAATTTGAACAAGGGAAAATATATCACATATTTAATAGGGGCGTAGAGAAGCGCGATATTTTTCTGAGCGACGGAGACAGGTGGAGATTTCTTCAGGGCCTCTACCTATTTAATAGTGAGGCGGGATCGCTAAATCTTTTATATCGTTTAGAACAGCAGAAAGGAAAGATGCACTTTGGAATTTTGCGGGAGTATATGAAACAAGAAAGAATAGAGCGAAAGCCCCTCGTACGCATTATGGCAGATTGCCTAAAGCCAAATCACTTCCACCTTCTCGTAGAAGAAATTCAAGAAGGAGGTATTTCAAAATTTATGCAAAAGTTGGGAATAGGATACACAAAGTTTTTCAACAAAAAATATGAACGGGTTGGGCCTCTTTTTCAGGGAGTCTTTAAGGCGGTAGAGATTAAAAAAGATGAGCAGCTTCACTATATTATTGCGTATATAAATGTCATAAACCCCGGGCAAGAACTAGAACCCGAACTAAAAACAGTTGCGCAAGATCCAGAGGAGATTATGCGGTTTGTAGAGCATTATCCATGGAGTACGCATTTGGAATATCTTGGGAAGCGAGATTCTATTATTACCGACAAGGGTATTGCGGCGGAACTTTTTCCAACTCCAAAGAGCTACAGAAGTTTTGTGAGTGACATTATACAAGGCAAAAAGACCGTTAACGTAAACCAAAGCTTTCTGTTGGAATAGCCTGTGCCTGCCTGCTGGCAGGCACAGGAAACTAAATCTCGTTTAGGAATATAATAGTTAAGGAATATAAGGAATACGAGGATATGATTGGAGTGGCGGAAAAATTAAGGAGTGGGGTGTTGGAAAGAGTAAAGAGTGGGGTGCTAGACGTACTGTTCCCCGTGTCCTGCGTTTGGTGCCGAAAAGAGGGAAGGTATATCTGTGAGAGATGTGAACTGTTTGTGAGTGAAGCCGCGTTTATATGCCCCATGTGCCAAAAGACGAGTTTTTCCGGAGAAGCGCACGATTGGTGCCAGAGCAGGTACGGGTTAGACGGTCTCGCAAGCGTGTGGGAGTACGAAGGTGTTGTGAAGAGATTGCTGAACATGGTGAAGTATCAGGGCATTACGCATGCCGCGGCAGATGCGGCGGAGAAGGCGTTTCACGTTATGACTCGCGATCAAGAGAGATTTGCTTCTTTTCTTGAGTTTCTTCTGAGTCCGGGGGTCTCTTTAGCGTTTGTGCCCATGGAGCTGAGGCAGGAAAAGCGGAGGGGACAGAATCACGCTCAAGAGTTTGCCAAACGGATTTCTCGGATTATTGGAAAAGAGGATCCCGTGCCGCTTTTAGAAAAGCCAAAGAAGATTGCCTCTCAGGCGGAGCTGAGCAAGGAGGAACGCCTGCGCAACGTGAAGAACGCCTTTGCGTTTACTAAGAAGGGAGGGAGTACGGGCAAGGCGTTTCCGCGGCTGGTGCTGGTGGACGATGTCTGGACGACAGGAGCTACCATGCGGGAGTGCTGTAGAGTGCTGAAGAAAGCCGGCGCGCGGGAGGTGTGGGGATTTACGATTGCCCGCACCTCGTAAGTAATTTTTTAATTCCAATTTTGCAATTTTCAATCAATTACCAATGACACAATTTTTAATGGATAACATTGTTACCAAAGAAAACTCACGGTATCCAAAACTCTTAGCTGAGATTGGGAAAGATGCTCCCAAGCAGTTGTATTACAAGGGAGAATGGAACCAGGATCTTTTTGAGCGATGTTTGGCGGTGGTGGGCGCGCGGCGTATGACAAGCTATGGTCGGCGCGTAACAGAACAGATTGTGAGCGAGGTTGCGGCGGCCGGCATAACCATTGTTTCTGGGTTTATGTATGGCATTGATGAAACGGCGCATCGTGCGGCGCTTATGGTCGGCGGTAAAACCATTGCCGTGATGCCCTGCGGGATAGATATCATTCATCCCGAGTACCAGGCAGATTTGTATGAGAAAATTTTAGACAAGGGCGGGCTTGTACTCTCAGAGTATGAAGGCACGCACCCTGTAGCTTCCTGGACGTTTCCTCGCAGAAACCGCATTGTGGCCGGGATTTCAAAAGCTGTGCTGGTTGTGGAGGCCGGCGAAACCAGCGGAGCATTGATTACCGCAGACCTTGCGAACAAGTACGGGAGAAAGGTGTTCGCGGTGCCAGGCCCCATTACGAGTTCGGTTTCCAAAGGTGTTACGCGGCTCCTGCGGGAAGGCGCTGAGGCCGTGGGAGCGGCACGAGATATTCTTGCTCTGTACGGAGCAGGTTTCCGAACGGCGCGCAAGGACTCGGTGCCCAGACACGTTGCAGGGGAGCTGGAACAAAAGATAGTGGAGCTATTGGAAGGCGAACCCATGGAGATTGACGTTCTGGCGCGCCAGCTTGAGGTGCCGGCTTCCCGCCTGGGAGCTTCAGTTTCCATGCTGCAATTAGAAGGGGTGCTCTCAGAGGAACAAGGCAAATATTACGTATGTTAACTAAGGTACAGTCCGCGGCAAATTCCGGCCTGGAGGCAATAGGAGTGGATGTTGAGGTGAGTGTTTCAAGCAGAGGTCTGCCCGGGTTTGAGATTGTTGGGCTTGCCTCAAAGGCGGTGGACGAGAGCAAGGAGCGGGTGAGGGCTGCTATTGGGAACTCAAAGATGGAGTTTCCCCAGCGCAAGATTACAGTGAACCTGGCGCCTGCCGACGTGCCAAAGGATGGTTCTTTGTACGATCTGCCCATTGCGGTTGGCATTATGGCCTCCGTTCTCGGGTACGCGATCCCAGAAAAGAGCTTGTTCTTTGGCGAGCTTTCTCTTGACGGAACCCTGCGCCACACGAGAGGAGCCGTGCTTATGGCGCTTTTTGCAAGAGAACACGGGTACAAAAACGTTTTTGCGCCAGCCGACTCTGCCCCCGAAGCAGCCGTTGTAAAAGGAGTCAACGTGTACGCGTTACGGAGTCTTGAGCAGACAGCAGGGTTTCTTTTGAGAAAAACACAGCTCCAGCCGGCCGTGTATGAAGAGAGAGAGCGTGTTGAGATACAGACAGAGGCGGAGTTTGATATGGCGGAAGTCCTTGGACAGGAGCGTTCAAAGCGCGCCATGGAGATAGCCGCGGCCGGCGGGCACAACGTGCTCATGATTGGGAGTCCTGGTTCTGGCAAGACCATGTTGGCAAGAGCGCTTCCCGGCATTCTTCCTTTTCTCAACGAGGAGGAGTCCTTAGAGGTTACCAAGCTCTACTCCATTGCCGGCGGCATCCCGCCAGGAGGATCTCTTATCACAACGCGCCCGTTTCGCTCTCCTCACCATACCATTTCTCAGATTGGACTCATTGGCGGGGGCCAAAGACCTCAGCCAGGAGAGGTGAGTTTGGCGCACCGCGGCGTGTTGTTTCTTGATGAGTTCAACGAGTTCCCCCGCGCGGTCTTAGAGTCCTTGCGCCAGCCGGTGGAAGACGGCACCCTCACCATTTCAAGAAGCCGTGAGCGGGTGACGTATCCATGCAGATTCATTCTTGTGGCATCGGCCAACCCGTGCCCGTGCGGATACCTGGATCATTCCAAAAAGCCGTGCGTCTGCACGCCGCGGGAAGTAAGCAAGTATAGAAAGCGGGTGTCCGGCCCCATTCTTGACCGTATTGACCTGCACGTTGAAGTTCCCGCGGTAGATACGCAGGAGTTTGCGGAAAATCAAAGTGCTTCTGCTCTTGCTGAGTCCTCCAGGGATATTCGCAAACGCGTAGACGCCGTCCGGCGCATCCAAGAAGCAAGATTTCTCAACGAGCGCATATACACGAATGCCGAAATGAAAAACGCGCATATTAAAACATACGCGCAACTCGGAGCCGAGGCCGAGCGTATTCTCCAGAGGGCGGCGAATAGGTATCAACTTTCCGCGCGGTCCTATATGAAGCTTATCAAGATTGCGCGAACCATCGCGGACTTTGCCGAGGAGGAGCATATTGAGACAGAACATATGGCAGAAGCCCTGCAGTATCGTCCCAGGGCATACATTATTGAATAGAAGAAGCGAGTGAAAGCAACAGGAAATCAATATGACGTTTGAGCGTTCCGCAACCGGAAAGATTGGAGAGGAAAAAGCAGCAGAGTACCTGAGAAAACAAGGGTATGCGATTCTTGACCGCAATTGGAAAACGAGAAGAGCCGAGATTGACATAGCCGCACAAAAGAGTGGCACCTTGGTGGTTGTTGAGGTGCGCACAACCACAACAGAGAGATATGGGACTCCGGAAGAAACCCTGACCTGGAAGAAAAAACGCAAACTTCTTTTGAACTCCAGAGCGTACGCATTGTACCGCAAGCACGCAGGGCCCGTTCGGATAGATGCCGTATGTGTAGTGTTTGCCGGAAGCGCGAGCAACTCTCCGCTTCGCCTCACGCACTATGAGAATATTCTTTGTTGAACTGCCCCCCGTTTAAACCCGCCAGCCCTGCTTAAACGAGATTTAGTTATCCACAGCTAAAGCGGGTTGTAGAGATGGTGGGGTTATCCCCATAGAGAAGAGAAAGGTTTTCCTGTATACTAATTAAATAAAGCACAAACGTATTATGATGCGCCTCCTCAAATTAGAAAGCATTCCCAAAGCTACCTTATATATAGCGGTATTTCTCATTCCGCTCTTTTTCCTTCCCATCACGCAAAATCCCCTTCAGTACCAAAAGCAGACCCTGTTGGTGGTGCTCATGTTCCTGGGCGTTATCTCCTGGCTCGGTCAGGTCGTGAGCAGGGGAGAGTTCGCCTTCCGCAAGAGCTGGGTGCACGCTGGAGTGGGAATCTTCCTGCTTGCCACGCTTCTCTCTACTGCTTTCTCTCTCTGGCGCTATGGAAGCTTCTGGGGCCTCCCGCTTGACGTGACCGACAGCTTCATGACCTTCCTTGCCTTCGGTCTTTTGTACTTTCTCATCGTACTCAGTGTTGAGTCGGTATCCCAGCTTTCCCATATGCTCTTTGTCCTGGTTGTTTCCCTGGCAGTGGGTGACACCTTTGCCTTTCTCCAGCTCAAAGGATGGTTCCTTTTCCCGTTTGCTCAGAATACCCTGTTCAACACGATCGGGAATCCCAATAGCGTCGCTCTACTCTCTGCCGTTGCCCTGCCCATGGCGCTGGTGTTCTCCGTGGTCTTTCGCGGGTGGAAGCTGTGGGTTTCGCGTCTGGCAGCGTTCGTCCTCTTCCTGTTCCTCTCTTTTACCACCTTCTCCTCGGCCCTGATTGCTCTCTCAGTGGGCCTTCTCATCCTTCTGGTCTTTGGCATGATGAGCTGGCGCAAGCGGGTGTCATTAGGGTGGGTCGCCCTTCCCATGGCGCTCTTGGCCGTTACTCTTTTCCTTCTGGTTTTCCGAACCCCTTTGCCCGGCGCTCCTTCCATTCCGCCCGAGGTTTCTCCTTCTTTTGCAGGGGAGATGGAGATTGTCAAACAAGTGTTCCGCGAGAGCCCGATTCTGGGAACGGGACCCGGGACCTTTGTCTTTGACTATGCCAAGTATCACGATCCTCAGCTCAATGCCACTGTCTTTTGGGGGACTCGCTTTTCATCGGGAGCCTCAGAGGCGCTGGACACGCTCATGACAAGAGGAGCTGTGGGCCTGCTCGCTCTCCTGGGACTTGTTCTCTCGGCCCTGTTCTTTGCTTTTCGCGGGCTCGTATCGCGAAGCCAGGAAGGGTCTGGCTGGATGGTGGGGCTCGCGGTCTTCGCCTCTTTTGGCGTCTCTGTTACGGGACTCCTCGTGTATCCATCCAACTTCGTTCTGTGGTTCGTGTTCTGGGTGCTGCTGGGATCCTTGGTGGCTGTCACGGGAACCAGGGTTCAGCGTTTTGCTATTCCGGCTTCTTCCCCTTTGACCATGGTTTCTTCTTTGGCGTTTCTTCTGACTCTCATCTTTGGTCTCGGGGTGATTTTCGTGGGAGCCCAGAAGTATACAGCTGAGGTCCGCTACCTGCAGGGTGTGCAGGCCTCAAACGCGGGAGATCTGGATGTTGCCATTGAGAAAATCGTGGAGTCAGCAAATCTCAGCCCCTCAAACGATCAGTACTGGCGGGACCTTTCCCAGCTCTATCTTAGCAAGCTCAGCCAGCTTTCAGCTGATACGGAACTCTCCCCAGACGAACGGGACAAGCTCATCCAGGCGGTGGTGGGGAGTGCTTTGACCTCGGCAAACCGGGCAACGCTCGTCTCTCCCAACAACGTGGCGAACTGGAACGTGAGAGGGTTTGTCTACCGCGCCCTGCCGGGAGGGGAGAGCCTGGCCGCCGAGTCCTACAAGCGGGCCAGCGAGCTGGAGCCTGCCTCACCCTTCAGCTTCGGGGAGCTCGCCCGAGCCTACATGGTGCAGGCTCAGCGGGTCAACGTACAAGAGGAGGGCGGAATTGAGGCGAGGGAGTCCGCCTACCAGCTCGCGTTAGATCAGCTCGCAAAAGCCCTGGAACTCAAGTCCGACTACTCCACGGCGCACTTCCTGATCGCCGCGATCCTAGAACAGCAGGGAAAAGCAGAGGAGGCGATTGGCCAGCTGACCAAAGCAGTGGAGCAGTTGCCGAATGACGAAACGACGCGCTTCCAGCTCGGCCTTTTGTACTATAACCAGGAGCGCTTCTCCTCGGCCCAAGAGCAGTTTGAGCAGGTCAAGAAGCTGAATCCCCAGCACGCGAACGCCAGGTATCTGCTTGGTCTCATCTATGATCAAAAAGGGGAGGCAGACAAAGCCAGGGCTGAGTTTGCGGCGGTGGCCCAACTCAATCCTGACTCGCAAGAGCTCAAGTTGATCTTAGAGAATCTGGACAATGGCCTCCCCGCGCTGGAGGGCGTTACGCCCCAAGCTCCTCCGGTTCCCGAGACCCCGCCCGAGCTGTAAGGGGGAGTAGAGGTACCAGCTTTTGACTGAGGGTCAGGAAGATGGTAAACTAAATAGTAGCGAGATGGCGAGCATTACGATTCATCCTCACGCAAAAATACGCATGCAAGAGCGTGGGGCCACGAAGAGAGAGGTGACTGCCGCCGTGCGAGAAGGCGAACAATTTCGGGCAAAGTTTGGCAGAGTTGGTTTCCGTATGAACTTCCCGGCAAGAGGGAATAGGATGTATCAAACAAAGCAAGTTGAAGCGTACGGGGTGAAAGAGGATAAAGCTCTTGTTATCATCACCGTCATTGTGAAGTACTTTTGACACCATTATGAGAATCACGTACGACCCGAAATACAATATTGCTTACATCGCCCTGCGAGAGAAGCGGGCGAAGGTAAAAACTATCAGCCTCAGTAGCGAGGTGAATGTTGACATTGCTTCAGATGGAGAGCTGTACGGCATTGAGCTTCTCAATGCCAGGAAGCAACTCAAAACCAAGTCAAAGGGAGTCGGTTTTAGTGTTTCAAATATCTCCAGCGGGGAAAGGGTTGTTGTCCCTCTTGGGAGTTAGTTCTTCCCTTCAGGAGACCTCTTTGGAGCCAAAAGGGGAGTGAGGAGGTTGATGCGCGGCTTAGACGGTATTGACCAACTTCTGTGACCGAAACTCCGCCCGAGCTGTAAGGGGGAGTGAGGATGTGCAGGGATGTAGAGTTTGTGATAGAATCATCACCATGAAACAGCAATTTACCGCAACCTATAAAAAGCACGGGAAATGGTATCTCGGCTGGGTTGAAGAGATTCCGGGCGTAAACACCCAAGGAAAGACCCTCAAAGAGGTTCGTGAAAATCTTAAGGAAGCGCTTTCTCTTATGCTGGAAGTGAATAGGGCGCTTGCGGGGAAGGAGATTCCTGGAAAAACACTTCTGCGGGAGTCCTTGATGGTCACTTCCCGCTGATGAAGAGGCGGGAGTTCGTGAAGCATCTTGTTCGGGAGAGATGTCTGTTCGTGCGGGAAGGAGGTAGGCATAGTATATTCTTCAACCCGGAAACAAAAAGATCTTCTACGGTGCCTCGTCATAACGACATTGACGCGCTGCTTGCTCGCAAGATATGCAGGGATCTGGGAGTTCGAGAGCCAAAAAGCAGAGGGAAGTAGCGGGGCATCCTGAGAGGTTGACAGCCCTTCTTGCCCAGAGATACAATAGAAGGACGAGCATTGCTTGACATTTTTTTGCTAATCGCGTACAATACGTTTTAGTTTGCCTACCCCGTTTTCATCCTGCGTTTTGTTGTTTTCCAACCACAACAATCAATAGTTTTTAAGAATTTCAGCCCCTCCCTTTTCTGGGCTCTTTTGGCGGTATGGAGAAAACCAAGACCCCAACAATCAAGTCGTTCGGGAAAGCCCAGACCAGGGTTGATTTGCCCTATCTCTTGGAGATTCAGTTAAAGTCCTGGGATCACTTTTGGAAGGCCGACCTTCCCGATCTCCTCCGCGAGGTTTCCCCGATTCGCGACTATACAAAAAAGGAGTTTGAACTTCACTTCACGGACTTTCAGCTTTCAGGACCTAACTACCGAACCCCGGAGGAGGCAAAGTTCAACAATAATTCGTATGAGGCCTCGCTCCGCGTGCAGGCCCGTTTAATCAACCTCAAGACCAAGGAGATCAAAGAGCAGGAGGTATACCTGGCCGATTTTCCCCTCATGACGGAGCGGGGAACCTTTGTGGTGAACGGAGTGGAGCGCGTCGCAATCTCTCAGCTCATCCGCTCACCGGGAGCCTTCTTCACGGCAAACCAAGCAGGAGCCAGGCAGTTGTTCGGGGCCAAGGTGATTCCGAACAGGGGCGCCTGGTTGGAGTTTGAGACCGAGTCTTCTGGCATGATCGTCGTGAGAATAGATCGTAAGCGCAAGGCGCCTGCCACCGTACTGCTTCGTGCCTTTGGCGTTGAGAACATCGGCGATCTCTTCAAAGACGTAGATGTTGGGGACACCAAGTATATAGAGGAAACGCTCAAGAGGGACGACACGGAGACGCAGGACGACGCACTCGTGGAAATCTACCGCAGGCTTCGCCCAGGAGATCTCGGAACCCCGGAAACGGCAAAGGAACTCGTGTGGAACATGTTCTTTAACTTTGAGAGGTATGATCTTTCCAAGGTTGGCAGGTGGAAGACCTCCCAGCGCCTTCCCCGTCTTGCTCCAAAAGGCGCAAAGAACGAAGACATCACGCCCGAGGATCGTTTGATTACGCCAGAAGACATCGTTGAGGTTATGCGGGAGATTATCCGGCTCAACAATACGCCGGGAGCGGTACCCGACGAAATCGATCACCTTGGCAACCGCAGAGTGAGGACGTTTTCTGAGTTTCTGCAGAATCGTATGCGCGTAGGGTTCATGCGCATGGAGCGCATCGTGAAAGACCGCATGTCCACGCTGGACGCAGATACCATCACGCCCTCTCAGATCATCAATCCACGACCCGTCATGACCGTGGTGAGAGAGTTCTTCACCTCTTCCCAAATCACGCAGTTCATGGATAACGAGAACCCCTTAGCTGAACTGGAGCACAAGCGGAGGGTGTCGGCCACGGGACCTGGCGGACTGACGAGAGAGCGCGCCGGCTTTGAGGTTCGTGACGTGCAGCCATCCCACTACGGGCGCATCTGTCCGATCCAGACGCCGGAGGGTCCGAACATCGGACTCGTGGGCCACCTTGCCTCTTTTGCCAGGGTTAATGAGTACGGCTTCATTGAGACCCCGTACTTTAAGGTCAAGGGCGGCAGGGTGACAGAGGAGATCCACTACCTCACGGCCTACGAAGAAGAGCAGTACATCATTGCTCATGGGGGAGTGCGGCTAGATAAGACCAGGAAAATTATACCAATCAAGGTTGAGGCAAGGATTAACGGAGAGCCCGGGATCGCAGAACAGAACAACGTGGACTTTTTTGATATCTCAGTCGAGCAGTCAATCTCGGTCGCTACTGCCTTAATTCCCTTTCTCCAGAACGACGACGCCAACCGCGCGCTCATGGGATCCAACATGCAGCGTCAGGCAGTTCCCCTGATCCGGGCTCAAGCTCCCCTCGTTGGTACGGGGCTGGAGGCCCAGGTTGCCAAGGATTCGGGACTTGCTATTGTGGCCCCGGAAGACGGAATCATTGAAGAGGTGGACGGAAAGCACATCGTGCTTGCCTCCCGCATCAAGGGCAAGCTGCGGAAGTTTCCCTTTGAGCTCAGGACCTTTGAGCGGACCAATCAATACACATGCTTTCATCAGAAACCCATCGTTTCTCTGGGTCAGAAGGTTGCAAAGGGGGAGGTGATAGCTGACGGAGGAGCGATTGACAAAGGGAGATTGGCTCTGGGAACGAATCTGCTGGTCGCCTTCATGCCCTGGCGGGGCGGCAACTTTGAGGACGCCATCATTCTTTCAGAGCGTCTCGCGAAGAACGATACCTATACCTCAATTCACATTGAGGACTTTTCCATTGACGTGCGGGAGACAAAACTGGGCCCCGAGGTTACAACCTCGGACATCCCGAACGTCGGGGAAGAGAAGCTCAAGGACCTGGACGAAGAGGGAATCGTGCGCGTGGGAGCCGAGGTTGGGCCAAACGACATTCTGGTCGGTAAGATCTCTCCAAAGGGAGAGGCAGACCTCACGCCCGAAGAGCGCTTGTTGCGGGCGATCTTCGGGGAAAAGACGAGGGATGTAAAAGACACTTCTCTCACCATGCCTCATGGGAAGAGAGGGCGCGTGACCTCAGTTCGCATCTTTTCAAGAGAAGAGGGCCACAGGCTGGATCCCGGGGTCATCAAGTCCATTCATGTTGAGATTGCCGAGTTCCGCAAGATCCGTCCTGGAGACAAGCTTGCGGGACGCCATGGGAACAAGGGGGTCATCTCCATGGTTTTGCCCGAAGAAGAGATGCCTTTCATGGAGGATGGGACTCCTGTGGACATCGTGCTGAACCCTCTGGGAGTCGCCTCCCGTATGAACATCGGACAGATTCTAGAGACCCATTTGGGTTGGGCGGCAGACAAGCTGGGGTATTTGGCCGTTACGCCGGGGCTTGACGGGGCGACGGAGAAAGACATCAAGGAAGAGCTCGCAAAGGCGGGCCTGCCCGAGGACGGCAAGGTCCAGCTGTATGACGGAAGAGACGGGACTCCTTTTGAGGCCCCGATCACGGTGGGCATGATTTACATGATGAAGCTCATTCACATGGTTGAAGATAAGATCCACATGCGTTCCATCGGTCCCTACTCTTTGATTACCCA
The DNA here is from genome assembly GCA_030698665.1 of bacterium. Lineage (GTDB taxonomy): Bacteria > Patescibacteriota > Minisyncoccia > Minisyncoccales > UBA10102 > JAUYMI01. Next base: position 15,293 of record JAUYMI010000027.1, on the reverse strand, counting down.
GCAGCCGCTTGGGGGAAAAGCGCAGTTCGGAGGCCAGAGGTTCGGTGAAATGGAAGTGTGGGCATTGGAAGGGTATGGAGCTGCCTACACTCTGCAGGAGATGCTCACGATTAAGTCAGATGACGTGCCAGGCAGGGCCGCCACGTACGAAGCCATCCTCAAGGGGCAGCCCATCCAGACGCCGAATTTGCCTGCCTCCTTCAACCTTCTTTTAAACGAGCTGAGATCCCTTGTTTTGAACGTGGAGATTAAGGGGAAGACCAGTCAGGAAGAATAAATCATGAAAGTTATCGATCTCAAATCATTACGGATCAAGCTTGCCTCCCCAGAGGACATCCTTTCTTGGTCTCGGGGCGAGGTTACCAAAGCTGAAACCATTAACTACCGTACCCAGAGGGCAGAGAAAGATGGGCTTTTTGACGAGCGCATTTTCGGTCCAGAAAAGGACTATGAGTGCTACTGCGGTAAGTACCGCAAGATCCGCTATAAGGGCATTGTGTGCGAGAAGTGCGGAGTTGAGGTGACAAAGTCATCGGTCCGAAGGGAGCGCATGGGCCACATCAAGCTGGCAACTCCCTGCTCCCACATCTGGTTCCTGAGGTCAGTTCCCTCCCGCATCGGGCAGGTGCTGGATATCCCATTCCAGGCCTTAGAGCGCGTCATCTACTTTTCTGCCTACATCGTGACTGAGGTTTCAGAAGAGAGCCGCAAGAAGGCCGGAGAAGCCATTGAGGCCGAGTTCAAGGCAAAGTCCAAGGGAGCTGAAAAGAAAGAGAAGCAGGAGCTCAAGACCGCCCGCGACCATGCCTTCAACGAGCTGTCGTCCTTAGCTCCCCTCAAGGTGCTCAGCGAGGTGCAGTACCAGACCATGGCATCCCGCTACGGAGAGGTGTTTGAAGCTGGGACGGGAGCTGAGGTGCTGCGCAGGATTTTTGCTGAGATTGACCTCAAGAAGCTTGTCGGGCGCATGCGTAAGGAGTGGGAGGAGGCGAGTCCCCAGAACAAGCGCAAGCTCTCGCGGCGCATCAAACTCCTCTCAGGCATGCTGGATGCCGGGATCAAGTCCGAGTGGATGTTCCTTACGGTACTTCCCGTGCTTCCTCCAGATCTCAGGCCCATGGTTCAGCTGGACGGAGGCAGGTACGCGTCTTCTGATTTAAACGATCTGTACCGCAGGGTGATCAACCGGAACAACCGCTTAAAGTACCTCCTGGACATCGCAGCTCCCGACGTGATCGTGCGCAACGAGAAGCGTATGCTCCAGGAAGCCGTGGACGCGCTCATCGACAACAACATGAGGAAGGGAACCATGATACAGGCCACGACCGGAGGCAGGCGCCTTCTCAAGTCGTTAGCCGACATGCTCAAGGGAAAGCAGGGAAGGTTCCGTCAGAACCTTTTGGGCAAGCGCGTTGACTACTCCGGGCGCTCTGTGATCGTGGTGGGAGCCGACCTCAAGCTCAGCCAGTGCGGCCTGCCAAAGCAGATGGCTTTAGAGCTCTTTAAGCCCTTCGTGATTCATGAGATTTTAGAGCGCGAGCTCGCCTTCAACGTGAGAGGCGCCTCTCGTCTCATTGAAAGCGCGACGGACGAGGTGTGGGGTATTTTAGAAGAGGTGGTACAGGACAAGCTCGTTATGCTCAACCGCGCCCCGACGCTTCACCGCATGGGAATCCAGGCCTTCTATCCTATTTTGGTTGAGGGCGAGGCCATTCACCTGCATCCCTTGGTGACCACGGCCTTCAACGCCGACTTTGACGGAGACCAGATGGCAGTTCACCTCGGGCTTTCAGCTGAGGCGCAGAAAGAGGCCAAGGAACTCATGCTTTCATCTGAAAACTTCCTGAAGCCCGCAACAGGGGCTCCGATCGTCACCCCTTCAAAGGATATGATCCTGGGTTGTTACTGGCTTACCGGAATGAAAGAAGGCAAGGGAAAAGAGTGGATCTTCAGCTCTGAGAACGAAGCCGTCCTTGCCTACGAGACGGACCGTATCGGTATGAGGGATAAGATGAAGATGCTGAGGAATGGGGAGATTATTGAAACTACAGTCGGAAGAACTATTTTTAATCGAGCATTGCCCGAGGGGCACGAGTTCATGAACGAGCAGATGACCTCAAGGAAGATTGAGCGTCTTATAGCTGACGCGGTGAGGACCCGCGAAGCGTCCCAGGTAGTGGATCTGCTGGATAACATCAAGAGCCTCGGCTTTGAGTATTCCACCAAGTCAGCTACCTCGTGGGGCATGGATGACCTTGTGGTTCCCCCAGAGAAGGGTGTGTTGGTTGAGGCAGCGGAGAAGGAGATTGAAGAGATAGACGCACATTGGAGGAGGGGTTTGCTTTCACGCGAGGAGAGGTCAGCTAAGGTGATTGAGATATGGCAGCGGGTCAAATCAAAGATTGAAACCTTAGTGCCAAAGGCGCTTCCTGAGGGAGGGTCGGTCTTCTCCATCATTGACTCTGGCTCCCGCGGATCCTGGTCTCAGCCCGTTCAGATGGCCGGCATGAAAGGATTGGTGATTAATCCGGCAGGGCGCATCATTGAACTTCCGGTCAAGTCCTCTTTTAAGGAAGGATTTAACGTGCTTGAGTACTTCATCTCCACGCACGGAGCCAGAAAGGGAACTGCGGATACGGCCTTGAGGACCTCAACGGCAGGATACTTAACACGACGGCTCATTGATGTTGCTCACGACCTCTTGATCGCGGAGGAGGACTGCAAGGACACAACAGGATTTTTGGTCATGAAGGCCGAGGCTGAGGAGCTTGGGCAGAACATCGTCTTGAAGCTCGCCGGCCGCGTCTCAGCTCAGGATGTAAAGGGACATTGTAAGAAGGGAGAGGTGATTGATGCGGCCTGCGCCCGCGCCATTGGGAGCGATCCCAGCGTGGAGTCCGTGCTCGTGCGTTCTCCTCTGACCTGTAGGCTTACTCGCGGCATCTGTCAAAAGTGCTATGGTTGGGATCTCGCTCGCAACAAGCTCGCTAACATGGGATTTGCCGCCGGCATCATTGCGGCCCAGTCCATCGGAGAGCCTGGAACCCAGCTCACTATGCGTACCTTCCATACGGGAGGGGTCGCCGGGGGAGGGGATATCACGCAGGGTCTTCCGCGAGTTGAGGAAATCTTTGAAGGAAGGGTTCCCGGAGGAAAGGCGGTTTTGAGCGAGGTTGCGGGAATCGTGGAGGATGTGACAGATGAGTCCGTCACCGTCATTCCGGATGCCAAAAAGGGAGCTAAAAAGAAAGATAAGGAAGAGGTGGTCTATGCTATTCCGGCAAAGCGTTCTCTTTGGGTGAAGAAAGGAGATCGGGTTGAAAAGGGTCAACAGCTGTGCGAGGGAAACCTTGACCTCAAGGAACTCTTCAAGGCGGTTGGGCCAGAGGAGACCAAGCTGTACGTTGTCAAGGAAATCCAGCGCATCTACAGCTCCCAGGGAGCTTCCATTCATGACAAGCACATTGAGGTCATCACGCGCCAGATGTTCTCTCGGGTAAAAATCAAAGACCGCGGAGACAGCACGGCGTTCTCTGAGGGAGAGGTGGTGGAGCGCAACCTCGTACTGGAAGAGTCCTCGCTTCTCAAGAAGGCAGGCAAGAAGGTTCCTGAGTTTGCTCCTACTCTTCTCGGAATCTCAAAGGTTGCCCTGACGACCGAAAGCTTCCTGTCGGCGGCCTCGTTCCAGGAGACCTCGCGTGTTCTCATCAAGGCCGCCCTTGAGGGCAGGGAGGATAAGCTGAGGGGCTTAAAAGAGAACGTCATCTTGGGCAAACTCATTCCGTCCGGGACCGGGTACAAGAGCGGCAAGTAGTTTCACTTTCGCCTCGGAGTCCTGACGTGGTATACTGAAGAAACCTTTTGTATGGCGCGAAGGAAAAAGAAATCCAAAACTCCCAAGCTCTCCCGTTTGAACCCGCAGATCCCAGAGCGCGCACTTCGTCTCGCTCTGGCCGTTTTGTGTTTTTCCCTGGCCCTTATCTTCCTCTTTGCTTTCTTTGACAAGGCGGGAGGAGCCGGACAGTTCCTCTTTTCGGCCCTCAAGGTGGTGACCGGCAACGTCGTGTATGTTTTCCCTTTGCTGTTCTTCCTCTTGGGTCTTGTACTCGTCCTTGCACAAGAGGGTTCCAAGAAACCGGTGTTTTTGGCATTCGCTCTTCTGATCCTGTCTGCTGTTGGAGTCCTGGGGGTGATACACGGGGAGGGAACGGATGCCCTGTCGGACGCGGGGGGATGGCTGGGATTCCTGGCAGCCTGGCCTCTTCTCAAGCTTTTTGGGGTCTGGGTGGCGGGCATTATCCTGGGAGCCGTGGGTGTGATAGCCCTCGTGATCTTTTGGCAGATGGTCCCTCACCAAGACGCCCGGGAGGTCTCCATGAGCGCTGCGGCCGGAGAGAAGATCAGAAAGATATTTGAGCCTAAGTTTGAGGTAGAGGAGGTGGAGCCTGAAGAGGAGGGCGAGCCCGCTCCCGCTGAACAAAAGCGCATGGGCAGGAAGAAGGAGGAGGCGATTCCGATTTACCGGCTCACATCCACTTCTTTCAAACTTCCTCCGTCTGAACTTTTAGAGTCCGGGAAAGGGAGCCCGAACGCGGGAGACGTGAAGGTGTACTCAGCGCTTATTAAAAAGACCTTGGCGAACTTTGGCATCCCAGTGGAGATGTCGGAGATAAACATTGGCCCTGCCGTCACTCAGTATGCCTTTAAGCCAGCGGAGGGCGTGAAGCTCTCCCGCATCACGGCTCTTGCAAACGATATGGCGCTTGCTTTGGCAGCTCACCCGCTCCGCATTGAAGCTCCCATACCGGGCCGCGCGCTCGTGGGAGTGGAGGTGCCCAACAAGGTGAGGGCTGTGGTCCGATTGCGCGAACTCGTGGAGCACCCGACGTTTAAGAATTCCCCATCCCCGCTCCTGCTCGCCTTTGGACGGGACGTTTCAGGAGCCCCGGTTTTTGCTGATCTGAATCGTATGCCTCATCTGCTGGTGGCGGGAGCGACGGGAGCGGGGAAGACGATATTCCTCAGCAACATCATTCTGAGTCTTCTGTTCCGCAACACTCCCGAGACCTTGCGGCTTATCCTCGTGGACCCCAAGCGAGTTGAATTCCCTGTCTACAACGGCCTTCCCCATCTTTTAACACCGGTCATTCTGGATACGACAAAGACCATCAACATGCTCAAGTGGCTGGTGAAGGAGATGGAGCGGAGGTTTGAGGTTCTCTCAGCCGTCAGAAAGCGCGACATTGGGAGTTATCACGTGCTGGCAGCTGAAAAGAAGGCGAAGGGCAAGGAAGAAGATATAGAACCCATGCCGTACATCGTGGTGGTTATAGATGAGTTAGCCGACCTGATGGCGAGCAGGGGCAAGGATATTGAGGGACTCGTTGTGCGGATCGCCCAGATGGCTCGGGCCGTTGGCATTCATCTGGTCATCGCGACACAGCGCCCGTCCGTGGAGGTCCTGACCGGACTCATCAAGGCGAACATTACCTCGCGGGCGGCTTTTCAGGTTGCCTCCCAGATTGATTCTCGGACCATTCTGGACGCGGCGGGAGCAGAAAAGCTCTTGGGACAGGGAGATATGCTTTTCCTCTCCGCTGAGTTTAGTAAGCCAAAGCGCATCCAGGGAGCGTACGTCTCAGACAAAGACGTGAAGGAGGTCTCAGAGTGGATTGAGAAAGAGTCTGAGGGAGTTGAGACCGAGCGGATCGGAGATGATGAGCTTTCCCGCTCAGCTGAGGTTGCGCTGGATGCTCCCATGGGAAGCTCTGTCTTTGACAGTGAGGATGACGACCCCATGTATGAAGAGGCAAAACGGGTGGTTATTGAGTCTGAGAAGGCCTCAGCTTCCCTTCTGCAGAGGAGGCTCAAGCTCGGCTACGCGAGGGCGGCCCGCCTTCTTGATGTGTTGGAGGCGCGAGGCGTGGTTGGGCCTGCTGACGGGGCCAAACCCAGGGAGGTTTTTACTCACGCTGAGAATGTTGAAGGGGATGATGAGGAAGCACCAAATCTCACAGAAGAAGAAGGGGAGGAGTGGGTGAGTCCTGTGGCATAAGGAGGGAGTGTGATATCCTTATTACTATGGTAAAGAAAAAGGCATCTGAGGATAAGCTCAATCTCCAGGAAGCATTAGAGGAGATCCGCCAGCGCTTTGGCGAGGGCTCCATCATGAAGCTTTCAGAGACGGGCAAGACGGCCCACGTGGAGGCGATTTCCACGGGAGCCTTGTCATTGGACATAGCTCTGGGCATCGGGGGGATTCCCAAGGGCCGGGTCATTGAGATCTTCGGGCCCGAGTCCTCCGGTAAAACCACGCTTGCCCTGCACGTCATAGCTGAGGCCCAGCGGAGAGGAGGGATTGGGGCCTTCATTGACGCTGAGCACGCCATGGATCCTGACTATGCAAACAGGATTGGCGTGAACGTCAAAGAGCTCTTGATCTCACAGCCCGATTCGGGCGAGCAGGCCTTGCAGATCGTTGAGGCCCTCGTGAGGTCGGGGGAGGTTGACGTCATTGTCATTGACTCGGTTGCGGCGCTCACTCCCAAGGCCGAGGTGGCGGGGGAGATCGGAGAGTTTCAGATCGGCCTCCAGGCGCGCCTCATGTCCTCTGCCCTTCGCAAGCTTTCCTCTATTGTGGCTAAAAGCGGGACCACGGTGATCTTTCTGAACCAGATTCGCATGAAGATCGGGGTGATGTTTGGGAATCCCGAAACCACGCCGGGCGGTCTCGCCCTCAAGTTCTACTCCTCTGTGCGCATTGAGTTAAGAAGGGTGGCTCAGATCAAACAGGGGGATCAGGTGATAGGGTCCCGCGTGAGGGCGAAGATCGTGAAAAACAAAGTGGCGGCTCCCTTCAAGACCACGGAGTTTGACATCTACTACAACGAGGGCATTTCTTCCATGGCCGATCTCGTCAACACGGGGGTCAAGACCGAGGTTATCACAAAGTCCGGATCATGGCTTCAGTTTGAAAAAGAAAACATCGGGCAGGGCCTGGAGGCCTCCCGCCAAAGTTTGAAAGAAAACCCGGCCCTTGCAAAGAGGATCAGGGCCGAGATTCTCAAGCAGGTACCTTAGTCCGCTACTTTGAGGTTGAAGAGAGAAGGCCGATGTGCCGCGCTCTCTTGACCGCGCGAGAGACCGCGCGCTGATGCGTGGCGCAGAGCCCCGTTTTCTTTCTGGGGCGGATTTTGCCGAGGCCCGAGATGAATCGTGAAAGGAGGCGCGTGTCTCTAAACTCCACCTCATCTATGTTCTTTTTGCAGAATATGCACTCCATTAGAATGGGATGTCTTTTACGTCAATGTCGTCGTCCTCTTCAATGACCGGAATCTCCTCTTCCTGCTTGGTGTCTTTAGCTTCCTGTTTTGCGGGGGAAGGCGTTCCCGCTCCCTTAGGTCCGAGCTGGATGTTCTCAGCTATGACCTCGGTGCGGTAGCGCTTGACGCCGTCCTTGCCCTCCCAGCTTCGGGTCTGCAGGCGTCCCTCAATCATCATGAGGCTGCCTTTCTGCACGTACTGGGAGATAATCTCAGCTAATCTGCCCCAGGCAACCACGTTGTGAAACTCGGCCTGCGACTGTTTGGCTCCCTGCTTGTCCGTCCACGTGCGGTTGGTGGCGATTCTCAGGGAAGCTACCTGCTGGCCCGAGGGGGTTGTTCGCACTTCGGGATCCGCCGCTATGTTTCCAATGAGAATGACTCTGTTAAAATTCATGCTTCTTCTTTGAACATTTCTTCCAGTTTCTGGTCAACGGCTTGGGGGTTCATAGCGGTTTCCTCCTTTGCCTCCCGTGCCGCCTCCGGTTTGGCGGTGAACGACAGACCCCTGGAGCTGGTTCGGTTCTTCCTTGCTTTTTTATGCAGGACGAAGGAGCGGAGAACCGATTCTGAGTCAGCAAGGATGCGCTGAGCCCCCGGGAGCTTCTCTGGGTCCAGGGCGAATGAGGCGACTCCGAGGACGCCCTGCTCATTTCCCGCTACGGGAACTCCAAGACGGACCAGGTCTGAGACCGCCTGTTTCTCAAGAATTCCTCCCATGTCCTGCACCTGGGCGATGAATCCCTGGAAGAAGTCGTTAATCTCGGATTCCGACCGCTGGGGGCTCAGGATGACCGTAAATTCATAGTTTCTCATGCGCTTGTATGGTAGCAGATGATAGCCGCAAGGTCAATCCCACTCACATCCTTAACCGAGTCAAGGATGGAAGGTGGCCTCGCAGTCAAGGTATGGTATACTGTTTCTCGTATGGTAAGAGAGCTTAGAGCACAATGAAAATAGCCCCTTCGGTCTTCAGGGAGTACGATATTCGCGGTATCGCGGGTAAGGAGTTTTCTCCAGAGGAGATTGCAAAGTATGAAAAGTGGTATGGGCCCTTTCCTGGCATTACGCTTACCCCAGAAGCGGTTTTAGAGATTGGGAAAGCGTATGGCACCATTATTAAGAGAGCCGGAGGGAAGAAGGTTGTGGTTGGATATGAGGTGCGGCCATACGGAAAAGAGCTCAAAGACGAGTTTGTTTCTGGCGTGCGTTCTACCGGGTGCGATGTTATTGATGCTGGTATCTCGCTTACGCCAATCATATATTTTGCAACCGCGTTCTTAGGGCTTGATGGTGGCGTGAATGTCACGGGCAGCCACAACGTCTATTTTTACAATGGCTTTAAGCTCATGAAGAAAGGCGTGTGGCCGCTTTTCGGCCAGGAGCTGCAAGGGATGAGAACAATGATTGAAAAAGAGGATTATGAGCGGCAGACAGAAGGCAAGCTTGAGACGGCAGAGTTGTTCCCCACATATGAAAAGTATTTTTTAGAGCACATGAAGCTTGCTAAAAAGCCCCGTATTGTCATAGACACGGGCAACGGGAGCGCTGGCATATTTGCTCCGGAGCTTTTCAAAAAGCTCGGATGCGACGTTATCTCAATATACGAACAGCCCGACGCAACCTTTCCCAATCATGATCCAGACCCGGAGGGTCCGCAAAATATGGTGACTCTTGGAAAGAAGGTGGTGGAAGAAAAAGCCGATCTTGGAATTGCTTTTGATGCAGACGGAGACCGCGCGGGATTTGTAGACGAGCAAGGCAGATTCATCTCGGCCGACTTGCCGCTTCTGCTTTTTGCAAAAGATGCGCTTTCAAGATATCCAGGAAAGAAAATATTATACGATACCAAGTGCTCCCAGCTTTTAGAAGAACTCGTTCCCCAATACGGGGGAGTGCCTATGATGCATAGAACAGGCCATGCTCCAATTAAAGAAACGCTTCGCAAAGATAACGATATTATATTTGGGGGAGAGGTTTCGGGCCATTTCTTCTTTGTGGAAGATTATTTCAAGATAGACGATGGAGCTTTTGCCGCCGGCAAAATGCTTGAGCTTTTTTCTCGTCAAGAAGGTTCTTTTTCTTCAATGTTCAGAGATATTCCAAAGCGTGTGCGGACGCCGGAAATCAAGCTTCCGTGCAAAGATGAAGACAAGTTTGAGGTTGTGCGCAAAATTACGGAAGACTTAAAAACGCAATATCCTGCCGTGCTCATAGACGGCGTGCGTATTCAGGTGACAGAAAAGTCCTGGGGCATTATTCGGGCCTCTAACACCTCGCCCTATCTTACTGTGCGCGTAGAAGGGGCTTCAAAAGAGGAAGTGCTCAAAGTAAAAAACATTTTGGCTGACGAGCTGGAGAAGTTTCCCGAAATTCAAGATAAGTTGAATCGTTCTGAGATCGTAACCCTGACCGGCACACTCGGCTGGCTATAAGATTGGAAGACGGCTTAGCTGAGCCCGACTTTTGACCTGACGTTCTGCATCGTGCCTTGAGCGATGGAGCTTGCGTGTTGGCCTCCTCTCTCAAGAATTTCCTGGACGTAGAGTTCTCTCGAGAGAAGCTCTTGTTTTTTCTTGGCGAAGGGTTCGATAGTGGTAAGGAGGAGATCGGCAACCGCTTTTTTGAATGAGCTGTAGTCAGCGTCAGCGAATTGGGACTCAGCCTTCAGGATGGAAACACCCTTGAGTATTGCATAGATGGTAAGGAGGTTTGAGATGCCAGGTTTCTTGTTCGGGTCGTACTGAATGTTTTTTCCCGTGTCCGTGACAGCCGCCATCACCTTTTTCTTCACTGAGAGGGCGTCTTCAAACATGCTGAGGTAGGAAGAGGGTCCGTCCGACTTGGACATCTTCTTTGAGGGGTCTTTTAGCGACATAATCTTTGCTCCCTCTTTTGCGAGAAGGCCCTTGGGTTCTTTGAATGTTTTGCCGTAGAGGGAGTTAAAGCGCCGGGCAGTTTCCCGGGTGAGTTCCAGGTGCTGGGTTTGGTCTTGCCCGACCGGAACGAGATCCGTTTGGTACAAGAGGATGTCAGCTGCCATCAGGACGGGATAGTCCATGAGTCCCATGTTGATGTTTTTTGACTTGGCCGACTTGTCTTTAAACTGCGTCATGCGCTCAAGTTCCCCGACTGGCGTTATCGTGTTGAATATCCAGGCAAGCTCCGTGTGCTCTCTGACGGATGACTGGATGAAGAGAACCGAAGTTTCGGGATTCACTCCGAGCGCTAAGAGTTCTGCCGCCTTTTCCATCACCTGAGACCTGAAGGTTTTGGGGTTTTGGGACTGGGTGAGGGCATGGAGGTCCACGATGGGGAAGAGGCACTCATGGGTGTTTTGCAGTTCCACCCATCGTTTGACAGCCCCGAGGTAGTTGCCCAGGTGAATCTCGCCTGTCGGCTGGATTCCGCTCAGTACCCTCATACCTCAATGATGACGGGGAGGACCATGGGCTTCCGCTTCGTCTTGGCAAAGAGATAGTCGGCAACCTTTTTCTTGACGTTGTCTCGAACGTATATCCAGTTGACGGCCCCTCCGGATCCCGCGGTCTTGTTGATGACGGAGACCGTGTGCCTTCGCGTCTCCCGCAGGATGTCGCGGGATTCCTTGAGGTAGATGAAGCCCCGGGAGATGATGTCAGGAGATCCTTTGACCCTGCCGGTCTTGCGGTCCACCACGGCGATGATCACGAACATGCCGTCAGCCGCGAGGTTCTGGCGGTCGCGCAGGACTACTTCTCCTACGTCTCCGACACCCAGGCCATCCACCATGATGTAGGAGGAGGGAACGGTCTTTTTCTCAATCTCAATGCCCGTCTTACTCAACCTCATCTGCTGGCCGTTCTCAATGACCGCGATGTTCTTTTCTGGAATGCCGCACTCCTGGGCGATCTCCCCGTGCCGCACGAGCATGGAGAACTGTCCGTGAATGGGAGTGAAGAACTTGGGTTTCATGAGGGCAAAGAGGGTCTTGAGGTCTTCCTGGTTGGCGTGGCCCGAGGCGTGGATGTCCATCATCTTGTAATGGAAGACCTTGGCTCCCTGCCGATACAGATGGTCTTTGACGAATTGCACGGTGCGTTCGTTGCCCGGGATGACCGAGGAAGAGAAGATGACAGTGTCCCCCTTCTGGAGCTGAATGTGCTGGTGCTCTTTTGTGGCGATGCGCATGAGCACGGCGCGTTCCTCCCCCTGGGCTCCCGTGGCCATGACCGTGATCTTGGAGTCGGGATACTTGTGCACGTCTTTTGCTGAAATGACGGTTCCCTTTTTGATCTTCATATATCCCAGTTGGCGAGAGACCTCCACGTTGGTCTTGAGGGAGTATCCTTCCAGAATCACCTTCCTTCCGTACTTTTCAGAGAGCGTGACGATTTGCTGGAGGCGGTTGATGAGCGAAGCGAATGTCGCTGTGATGATTCTTCCCTTAGCTTCCTTGAAAATCTCTTCCAGGTTTTCCATGATGATGCGCTCAGATAAGGAGTGCCCTGCCTGTTCGGCATTTGTGGAATCAGACAGGAGGAGATGCACCTTTTGCTTCCCGATCTCTTCCAGCCTCGGAAAGTCGGTCGCAGGTTCGTTCACGGGATCCTCGTCAAACTTGAAGTCGGAGGTGTGCACGATGTTGCCCACGGGGGTGCCAATGAGGTATCCGTAGTTGTCGGGGATGTTGTGGTTTTGGCGGAAGGCCTCAATCTTGAAGGGCCCGATCGTGAAGGTTGATTTGTTTTTGACCTGGATGAAGTTGAGCTTCGGCTTGTTCGGAAAGTCCTCCTGGCGCTTGAGGATGATGGCCCGTGCCAGGTCGCCAGCGTAAATGGGAGGGTTGCCAATCTCACCCATGTGATAGGGGATGGCTCCGATGTGGTCATAGTGTCCGTGGGTGATGAGAACCGCCAGCACCTTTTTCTTGTTCTCTTTGAGGTATGAGATGTTCGGGATGATGTAGTCAATCCCTGGCATGTCTTCTTCGGGCATACGAAAGCCCATGTCAATGACAATGCATGAGTCTCCGTATTCTAGAACCATCATGTTGCGTCCGACCTCACCCAATCCGCCAAGGGGAGTGAGGAGGACATCCTGATCTCGTTTTTGTTGTGCCATAGTTTATTTTTTATAAGTGCCCAGGGCGGGAGTCGAACCCGCACGAGATTGCTCTCATATGCTCCTGAAGCATACGTGTATACCAGTTTCACCACCTGGGCAGGTTACTGAAAGAGAGTCCAACGCCGTTGTGTCTTTATATACCATTCTTCAATTTCTGCAAAGCGGGAGGAGGGGCCGGTGATGAGGGCGTCTTCTTTTGGCCCTCCCTTGATTCCTTTGGGGATCGAGTACAGGTAGTCAGTGTCGTAGAGGATGAGAGCCGGGAGGTCTTCAAGAATCTGATCTTGGAGGTTCTCCATGAGTCCTTTTCTTGTTTCCTCGTTCTGTTCTTTTCTGATCTTTATCAGGAGCTGGTCTGCTGTCGCGCTCTCATACCCTGAGAGGTTGAGCCCAGGACTGCGTTCTTGCGAAGAGTGCCAGAATGGGAAGGGGTCTGGGATTGCAGTGAGTACCTCGCCAAAGAGCAGAACTTCAAATTTGCGATTGGTAATTACCTGGTGTTCCAGCTCCAGGGGGCTCAGAGTGCGCACCTCCGTTGTAATGCCAAAGCTCTTCCATTGCTGAGCTATCGCTTCTCCAACCGTTTGGAGCTTCGTGGTGGTCGTGATCTGCAGAGCAAGCTTGGTGGAGCCGGTTTCCCCAGAGTAGCAGAGTGCATTGAGCTTTTCTGCCGTTGAGGGCCCTACCGTGCCCGTGGGGGATGAGATGTTGTTGGGGGTCAGAATCTCGCTTTTGTACTTTTCCTGGAACGCTTTGACCGCGGCCAAGGTGGAAGGGCCGAAGACCCCGTTGACCGTGCCCAAAGAGTACACCTGGGGGTCCTGGGCCAGGCACTCCTGCAGGAGTCTGACTTGACTCCCTTGATTTCCCTGCCTGAGCTCTGAGGTGATCTGCTGGGGGGTTTCCACTTTGGCAAAGGAGCCATCGCGCAGTTGGTACCCCTGGCTGTTGAGGATGTTTGTCGCGAGTGCGGGGTCGTAGTCATACGAGATTCCGGGATCCTTGAGAGCGAAGACATCAGGAAGCATGGGAGAATTCACCTCTCGTGCGTATGTTTCAAAGAGAGTGTTTACGAGCTCCTCAGAGTTCGTTGCGTAGGCGAGAGCTTCCCTGATTTTTTTGTTGCTCAGAGGCTGTTCTCTAAGGTTGAAGAAGAGCGCAAAGTACCTTGGGAGCCGGAGGGAGAGGCGTTGGAGATTTGAGCGCTCCGTCGGCTCAGCAAGGTCAGGGGAGGAGATGGCAAAGCTCGTCACCTGGCCCCTTCTCACCGCCCCGGCAAGCTCCTCTTCGTTTGCGTAGAAGCGGAAGATTAGGGACTGGATATATGGAGCGTGCTTGTGGTAGTTGAGATTTGCCTTGAGCCGTATCTCAGAAACGGCTCCCGAGCTGTCCTGGGAGATCTTCTCTATCTTATAGGGGCCGGAGCCAACGGCCTGGAGGTTGTAGGAGGAGAGTGCGAAGTTTTCAGGAGCGATGTTTTCCCAGATGTGTTGGGGAATGATCTTGACCGTGAGGCGCTCAAAAAAACCTGCGTAGGGCTCTTGGAGTTTAAAGAGCACGACGCGCTCTGAAAGCTTCTCTGCTGTGACGCCGACCCAGTTGGCGCGCACGGGGCTCTTGTAGGAGGCATCGGAGAGAACCTTGATGGTGAAGACGACGTCGTCGGCCGTGATGGGAACTCCGTCGTGCCAGTAGATATTGTCTCGCAAGCGGATCTCAACTGAGCGACCCCCGTCTCCGACGATGAACTCTTCAGCGAGGTCTGGAGTGAGTTTGCCCTCCCTGTCTGAGGAGAGGAGGCCCGAGAAGAGAACGTTGACCAGATCCCGATCAGCGTCGCTCGTGTCAGCATACACGGGATTGAGAAATCGTGGGCTTCCAGCGACTCCTTCTATGATACGTCCTCCCGCGGCGGGTACGGACTCCGTGTTCTTGAGGTAGAAACTCAGGGCGAGCGCGAAGAACGAGGCCGCAAAGAACAGCGTCAAAACCACGAGGGTTCTACCTTCCCTCCGAGAAAGTACCTGAGGAAGGCGCATCCACTGGGCAGAGGAGGGAAGCTGTTCGACTGCGCGTTTTGTGATTTCTGAAAGACCGATGTTCACGTCAGGTTAGAGAAACAGCTGGAGCATGGCCAGGGCCACAAAGGCAACTCCGAGAACAACCGTTGCCCAGTAGAGTTTGTCTTGGAGGCCGCGGCGGGATGCATATCCAGCGGAGCTCCCGCCCCCGAAGGCGGCTCCCAATCCGTCTCCCTTCTGTTGTAAGAGCACGGAGGCGATGATGAGCACGGCAACGGTAATCTGACCGATGGAAATTATTGTATTCATCTGGTTATTTTGAAAAGATGCGGAGGGACGAGCTCAGTCCCCAGATAATGAGGGTAGTCCAGAAGAGCGCTATGAGGCCTTGAATGACGAGTTCCGCAAAAAGGATGTCCACAACCCATACGAGTAGCATGTTGAGCACGAGAGCGAAGAGTCCGAGAGTCAGGATGGTGAGGGGCAGGGTGAGGATTTTTAGAGCAGGTTTGAGGATGCCGTTGAGGAATCCCAGGATGAGTCCTGTAACCACGAGCACCTGCCAGGTGCCATTGAAGGCAACTCCAGGGACGAATTGCGTGGCGAGCCAGATGCCGGCTATTCCGACCACCATTTGCGAGACGAGACTCTGAACCATTACTCAATGGTAGCGTTTTTGAGGGAGCAGGTCAAGAGCGGTGAGCTTCCTATGATAGGTGATGGCAAAGCGGTGCGCCTCATCCCGCATGAACAAGATGAGGTTTGCGAGATCCGGGGAGAGCGTTGACAAGAGTGTCGGATCTCCCTTCCCTGGGCAGAACAGTTCGTTGTGGCGCTTGGCGAG
>JAUYMI010000025.1 GCA_030698665.1 bacterium | reverse complement strand
GGTATGGTAGCAGAAAGAAGACCGTTCTTCAAGAAAGAAAAGCCCCCGTGTGCCACCTATTCGTCTACACGAATGCGGTGGTCACACGGGGTTTCTGTCTACTCCACGACCCGGAGGCCGAGGAGCATTGGAGGACCGCTCTTGGTCCCCCAGTTCTTCCTGCTTTCGGAGAAGGATAGCAGGGAGTTCCGGGGGATGCGCTTGACTCCGTCAGGCCCGGGTACGACGGCGATGTTCTCACCATGGACCCAGGCCGAACTTCTATCGGTCAGCCTGGCGATGCCCTGGCCGTTCTGTCCGGCGAACGGGCTCCACCAGTCCAGGCGGGCGAAGTTCCCTTCGGGAATCTCGTCTAGCTCCGGGGCCGCGGGAGCGCAGGAGGCACTCCAAGGAGTCAGGCGGGTCCTGCCAACCAGCCCGGAAAAGCCCGGGTGCCTCATGATCATCTCCCAGGTCTCAAACCCTTGGTAGCCGGGATCCTGGTAGGCGACGACCCCGTCTTCCGTGCGGAAGAGAGAGCCTTCCCATCTGAAGTCCCCGATGAGGCGGAAGGTTTCCCCGTTATCCGGGGTTATAACTCCTACCTGGAAGAGCTTCAGGGTGCCGTCCTGGCCTAGATACCAGCAGTCAGCCCGGTTCGGGTTCTGCTGGTGCCATGAGGTCCAGATACGATTGCCTCGAACGATGACCTCAATGCCTCCAGGCAGGGAGAACCCCCGGTAGCTTCCGAAGGAGCCCGTGGATTTGAGCGAGGCGTAGTCGCCCCTCTCGTTTCCCACATCTTTCACGACCCCGAAGATTCTCGCATCCTGCGGGATGAGGATTCCGAGGTCCAGGCGCCGCGCTTGCCTTTCCGCTGGTACAGAGAGAATGCCCGAGGCTTGGTTGACCTCGAGCGGCCTTCCTTCAAGGAGCACCATGGCCGCGAGGCCGAAGAATTCCTCAAACCTTCTCGTTACAGATGCCATCCTGGCACCTCCCTTCAGCTAGTACATATGTGAACGTGCTTCTTTCCTTCTCCTCTCTGGGCAACCCCAGAGAGGAGAAGGAAAGACTTCATGCCTTTACCTGAGACTCCAGTCCTTCGCGCAGGATTTCCTTGATTCGCACAAATGGTATACGGGTCGGGTCCGTTCCTTTGGGGTGGAGCCCGCCGTTCAGGAGTGAGTTGGTGGCAGTATCATAGTACCACTCTGGAACATCCTCAATGCGTCCTGGCTCCACAAGATCGGCTGGTCCTACGAGCAACCTCCTCCCCTTTTTGTCAGCTTCCTCGATTCTCAGGAGCCCAGCCGTCATTCTCAAATCAATCTTTTTCTGCTGGAGGGTGACGATGTTCACGTGTCCCGAGCTGAGTCTTTGAGCGACCACATCCGCCTTTTGGCCCGCTTGAGACCTTAGATATGAGGCCATGCTCTGGCCATCAGCCTCAATGCAGATTACTCTGATCTTTTTCCCTTTGTGTTTCATCTCCAGCGTTTCGGCTTTCCCGTTCCGCTCTTTCTCGATAAACTCTTGGGGAAGCTCTTCAAACCACTTTTTCTGTTCTGTATAGTGGGCCTCGAGAAGGGGGAGTACTGCTGTTACAACGCCTTGGGTATTTTCCGGCATACTTCTCGTAAGCGAAGAGATAAGGCCTGAAAGTCCAAAGGCCCGGTCAATTGGATCTTTGGAGATGGTTCCAGCCCCATACCTTTCATCCCGTTCCACATATTCGAGGAGGCGCTGAAGTGCGGGGTCATCTTTGATCCTGAGATCTTCTGCGACAAGCTGAGACACGGTTTTTTGGGTTCCGTGATGGTCAAATGCGCCACCGCCAATGTCAATGAGCAAAACGTCTTCCTTGTCCTTCTGGTCTTTTTCAATCAGGCTCATTGCCTCAATCTTTGCTTGCTCAACTCCGGGATAGCGCTCCTTTCCAAAGCTTCGCAGCAGAAACAGGGCAACGATCGTATCTGCTTGAGGTTTTCCGGGCAGTATGATTGTGGTATATGCACCTGTCATAAACAAATAAAGTATACATTGTTTTTCTGATTTTGTCAACCCTTTCACCTAGTGTATTGAAATGAGATATACTACCAGTGTGGTTTACATTATCTTTATCCTTGGCCTCGTGTTCCCGTTGATGGCTTTCTCGGCAGCTCAGATCAACGAAGTTGCCTGGATGGGCACGGTCGTTGAGGGAGTGGATCCAGGCCAGTGGTGGCGATATGAGTGGATTGAGCTCAGGAATCCGGATACGGTTCCCGTGAACCTGAGTGGGTGGGTATTTGAGGTATGGGGAGAGGAGCTTGAGTATCAGTCTCAGCTCTCAGGAAGCATTCCTCCTGAGGGGTACTACCTCATTGCTTCCTCAGACAGGATTCCGGGATACGACCTCAACTACGCCAACCTCGGGGGAAAGTTGAGAAACGGGGGCTCGCTCCTTCGCTTGAAGGATGCCTTGGGAAATACAGTTGAGGAGTTGGACGCGAGAGGTGGGTGGCCTGCCGGGGATAACGAGGGCAAACTCGCCATGGCACGGGGAGAGGATGGGAGCTGGGGCACCTCATACGATGTCGGGGGAACTCCTGGGGCCGAGAACAAGGTGTTAGAGTCGGTTCTTCAAGAAACCAAAAAGAGGCCCGAATCAGCCTCCCTTGATTTCTCGTCCTTTTCTCTTGCCCTTCCCTTAGCTCTTGCTTCCGCTTTCGGCGTTCTCGCTCTTCGCCGCCGTTTCGCTCTCGAGGTGTAGGCTCATTCGGTGCTCTGGTGCGTTAACCTCAACAATAGTGAAGGTGTATTCCTTGCCCAGATGGAGAGACTCTTCCATCTTGAGTTTGGTGCCAAACTCTGAGATGTGGGCCAGCCCCTGAATCCTTGGCTCAATCTCAATGAAGGTTCCAAATGGATTGAGCTTGGTGACTTTGCCCTTGACCACGTCTCCCTTTGCATACTTTGTCTCTATGCCCTTCCATGGATCTTCCTTGAGGGCTTTGAGGGAAAGAGAAACCCTTCCCTGCGAGATGTCTATGATTTTGGCTTCTACCTTATCTCCCACTTTGAGTACCTGGGAGGGGTCGTCAATAATCTGCCAATCAATCTCCGAGATGTGAATGAGTCCTTCCAGTTCTTCTGCCTCCTTGCCGAACTTGATGAAGGCGCCAAAGTCCACCACTCCCGTAATCTCGCCCGACACCACGTCTTCCACTTTGTATGATCCCAAGAGTTCCTTGACCCGGGCGCGTTCTTTTGACCGCTCAGACAAGATGAGCTTGCCCTCTTTTGCGTCCATGTCTATGATCTGCACCTCAAGCTCTTCCCCCACGAACTTCGTGAGCTCTTCTAAGATTTTGTTGCCGTCCCCATTTTCCACACGGGGGTAGTGTTCGGGGGAGAGCTGGGATACGGGAAGGAAGGCCGGGGTTGAGTGGATTTCAGCTAGCAGGCCCCCTTTGTTGGCCCCGATAATCTTGACCATGACGGACTCCTCGTTCTCCTTGTTCTCCTTGAGTTTCTCCCAGGAGAGTTCGCGCCCGGCCTCTCGGAGCGAGAGCTCAATGTACCCTTTGTCCGTTTCCATGTTCGTGATTTTTGCCGTGATGTTGTCGCCGGGCTTGACGTCCTTGAGAGCGTCTTTTTCGTCTAAAAACTCCCGGCCGTAGATGATGCCGGTGCCCTGAGGAGCCAAGTCAAGATAGACGGCGGATCGTCCGATCCCGACCACGCTTCCTTCCACGATATCCCCGACCTTGTAGGGGCGGAGAAGCTCTGCTGTTTCAGATGGGCTCTGAGTTTTTACCATACGAGGCAGTATACAAGATATTTGAAAAATATTCAAGAGGAAGGATTGAGCGCGGGCGCCGGATGTGGTATGATGCGACCATGCAAATTATGTGGAAGGGGCAGGCGTGTTTCGTACTCACGGCTTCACCGAACAAAGAAACCGTGCGGCTCGTCATTGATCCCTATGATTCATCCATCGGCTTGAAGGTCCCTTCCATGGAGGCTGATCTTGTATTGGTGAGCCACGACCACCACGACCACAACAACATAAAGGCGATTAAGGGGGATCCGGTCGTGGTATCGGGCCCCGGAGAGTATGATGTGAAGGGGGTGTTCGTGCGGGGAATTTCTTCCTGGCATGACGAGGAGCAGGGCAAAAAGCGCGGGCTCAATACTATCTATGTTATCGAGGCAGAGGATATGAGGGTGTGTCACTTGGGAGACCTGGGCCAGTCAGAGCTTACCCCAGAGCAGGTAGAGGACATTGGAGACGTGGACATTCTTATGGTTCCAGTTGGAGGGGTGTACACCATAGCCGCCAAGGAGGCCGCAAAGATCACCGCCCAGATTGAGCCCCGAGCCGTCATCCCCATGCACTACCTCATTCCCAAACTTTCCATCAAGCTGGAGAAAGCGGATGAATTCTTAAAGCTCATGGGACATAAGGGGGCTGAAAAGACAGCGAAGCTGAACATTAAGAGGAAAGATCTGACAAGCGAGGAGACGCAGGTAGTGGTGATGGAACCATGAAGCTCTTCTCCCGGATCCAAAACCTGAGCGAGTCCCGCCGCAAGATGATTCTTTGGAGTGTGGTTGCCTTGACCGCGATCGGGCTGTTGGGTAGGTGGATTTCGCGTATTCTTGATGCTATAGACAGGATATAATGGCCGCAAAAACAGAAACCAGCGAGATTGGGTACGTAAAGCCACGGGAGATCGTGACTGAAATGCGCGAGTCCTACCTGGACTATGCCATGTCGGTTATTGTTCAGCGCGCACTTCCCGATATCAGAGACGGACTCAAGCCCGTGCACCGGCGCATCCTGTATGCCATGCAGGAAGAGGGACTCACGCACGCAGCTCGTTTTCGCAAATCAGCTTCCGTTATTGGTTCTGTGCTCGCCCGCTACCACCCGCACGGAGACCTTGCCGTGTACGACGCCTTGGTCCGTATGGCTCAGGACTTCTCTTTGAGATATCCTCTGGTGCAAGGCCAAGGGAACTTTGGTTGTTTCACGAAAGACACCAAAGTGAAACTGACAGATGGCCGCGATTTAAGTTTCGGTGAATTAATCAAAGAATACGAACGAGGCAAGAAAAATTATACATACACCGTTAACGCTCAAGGATTGATTTCCGTGGCGGAAATCAAAAAACCGAGGATTACCATCAAAAACGCTGAGTTAGTAAAAGTTATTTTGGACAACGGCGAGGAAATTCGGTGCACCCCAAATCACCGCTTCATGTTGTTGGATGGCTCTTTTAAGGAAGCAAAGGATTTGCGGCCAAAAGAATCACTAATGCCGCTCTATCAAAAGCTATCAACAGAACAGGACAAGCTCAACAGGGGTGACTATGTGTTGGTGTATCAACGTAAAAAAGATGAGTGGGTTCCGGTCCACCACTTGGCAGATAACCATAACCTGACTGCAGGAAAGTATTTCAAAAGTGCTGGCAGAGTGCGGCACCACGTTGATTTTAACAAACTCAACAATAACCCAGACAACATCACGAGAATCAGCTGGGGGGAGCACTGGAAGGTTCATCACGAACACGCTTCTTTGCAGCATAAAAATCCGGAATACAGAAAAAAAATAGCTGCAGGCCGAAAAGCATTTTGGTCAAACCCCGACGTTAGAGCGGCATACTCTGAGAGGTTGTCAAAAAGAAATCTGGCAAATTGGCAAAACGATGAGTATCGGGAGAATATGCGGAAGTTTTTGAGTGAAGTCAACAAAGAGTATGTCAAAGCACACCCCGAAGTGAGGGCTATCTATTCTAAACGGGCGTCAAGAACAATGAAGAGATTATGGCAGGATAACAACTACAGAAAACTCTTTCACGAGAAAATTGTCGCCGCGAACAAGAAGAGAACGACAAACAATACCGGCAAACTCAAATTTATCAATGTTTGCAAAAAGGTTCTTTCCGATTTTGGAACACTGGACGGAGAGTTATACGAACAGAAGCGCAACGAATTGTACACGTACGGGCGCGCTACGTCTTGGGGAACGGGACTTAAAAAATACTACGATAACGACCCGAATTTAGTTCTTCATGAGTTACATAAAAACCACAAAGTGGTAATGGTTGAGCCGTTGAGCGTTCGTGAAGATGTGTACGACCTCACAATAGACAAAACTCATAACTTCGCCCTGGCGGCAGGAGTTTTGGTTCACAACTCCGTAGACGGCGACAGTGCCGCCGCCTACCGGTACACGGAGGCTCGCATGTCCCGTTCTGGAGACCTCATGCTCCAGGATATCTCCAAGGGCACCGTGGACTTTGTTGATAACTATGACGGCACGAGGAAAGAGCCCGTGGTTCTGCCCTCTCCTCTGCCCCAGCTCCTGCTCAACGGAACCCTGGGCATTGCAGTTGGCATGGCGACCAACATTCCTTCCCATAACTTAAACGAGGTCGTGGACGCTACGCTTCACCTGATCACAAACCCAAAGGCAAGCACTCAGGATCTCATGGGGTTCGTGAAGGGGCCCGACTTTCCAACGGGAGGAACCATCTATGACAAAAAAGGCATCCTGGAGGCATATTCAACAGGTAGGGGGCCCATTGTGATGCGCGGGACAGCCGAGGTGCTCGAGAACGATAAGAAGAGACCCCAGATCATCATCACGGAAATTCCCTACCAGGTGAACAAGGCAACGTTGGTGACTCAGTTTGCAAAGCTCGTCACAGAAAAGAAGATTGACGGGATCAGGGACATTCGTGATGAGTCGGACAAGGATGGTATGCGTATCGTCTTTGATCTCCAGGCAACCGCATATCCCCAAAAGATCCTCAACCGCCTCTACAAGTTCTCAGATCTCCAGAAGACCTTTCACCTGAACATGCTGGCTTTAGTGAATGGCTTGGAGCCAAAGACCCTGTCGTTAGCTGAAGTTCTGAGCTACTTCATTGAGCACCGCGAGCTGGTTATTAAAAGAAGAACCGCTTTTGAGCTTGCCCGGGCCAAGGAACGCGAGCACATCCTAGAAGGTCTCCACAAGTGCTTGTCGAAGATTGACGAGGTCATCTCCATCATCAAAAAGTCAGATGGGCGGGAGGATGCCCAAAAGAAACTCATGGTGCGTTTTAAGCTCTCTGAGGTTCAGGCCAACGCCATTTTGGACACTCGCCTGGTTGCTTTGGCAAAACTGGAGCAAAAGAGGATAGAGGACGAGCTCAAAGAAATTCAGATCAAGGTTAAAGAGATGGAGGCCATTCTCAATAGCAAGGTCAAGCTCCGGAGCGTTTTTACAAAAGAGTTGGAGCAGCTCAAGGCCGAGTTCGGCGACAGCCGCAAGACGCGCACCCAGGTCCAGGCCGTTGGAGAGATCGCAGAAGAAGATCTCATCCCCCAGGAAGAGACCATCATCACGCTCACGCAAGGGGGATACATCAAGCGCATCAACCCGGTCGCCTACAAGATTCAAAAGAGGGGCGGGAAAGGTATCATGGGTCTCAAGACCGTTTCAGACGACATCGTCGAGCACTTCCTGAGCGCGATGACCCATGACGCCGTTATGTTCTTTACAGACTCGGGCAAGGTCTTTCAGGCCTCCGCGTATGAGATTCCGGAGTCCACGAGGACCGCGAAAGGCAGGGGCCTTCTGAACTTCATTGAGATTACTCCCCAAGACAAGGTGCTCACCATCTTTGCCTTGGGCAAGAAGGATGCCGACCAGGGAATCCGCAACCTCGTCATGGTGACCAAGAATGGAGTTATCAAAAAGTCCGCTCTAGAGGATTTCAGGAATGTTAGGAAGTCCGGCCTCATCGCCATCAATCTCAGGAAGGGAGACGAGTTGAGAGGGGTGAGAAAGACTACCGGGAGCGACGAAGTCCTCCTCATCACCAAGAAGGGTCAGTCCATCCGTTTTGCCGAGAAGGATGTGAGAACTATGGGAAGGTCGGCTGCCGGGATTAAGGGTATCTCGCTCAAGAAGGGAGATGAGGTGGTGGTCATGGATGTCTTTGCGAAGGAAGCGACGCAGGTTCTGGTCATCACGGAGAACGGATACGGCAAGCGCACGGAGATCGCAGAGTACCGGGTGCAGGGCAGGGGCGGAAGCGGCATTAAGACGGCAAATGTTACTTCAAAGACAGGAGAGGTGGTTTATGGAGCAGTTCTGACCGGACAGGAAGAGGACCTTATCGTGATTTCCCGCCAGGGCCACGTCATCCGCACCGCCATTAAAGACATTCCCGTTATCAGCCGCTCCACGCAGGGAGTGAGGGTGATGCGCCTGGAACAGGGAGACAAGGCGGCGACAGGAGCTTCTCTCTAGGTGGGGATAACACGGTGGATTGGAGTTCTTCTATGAGTTACAATATTACCATGAAAAGACATTTATTCTTTCTCGTTATCCTTCTTGCTATATTTCTGCTATTGCCCAGCTTGAGAGGGGTATCAGCAGAAATAAAACAGCAGAGTTTTGGCAGTAACCTAATAGCAGCTGTTGCCCAGCCAAAAACCTCCTCGTCCGCTTCGACCACAGGGTCCGGATGTTCGGGAGGGGGCGTTATTTGTATAGAAAACCCTCTTCGAACCAATAGCCTTGCTGAGCTCATTCAGGTCATCACCAACCTCATTTTCACCTTGGCGGTGGCGGTCGCCCCATTCATGATTCTTTGGGCGGCGTTTCTCTTCGTAACAGGAGCTGGAGACCCAAAAAACATTGACCGCGCAAAGAAGATTTTGCTGTGGACGGCCATCGGTCTGCTCCTGGCCGTTTTGTCTCGGGGATTGATCAGCCTGTTGGAAACTGCCATTGGAGTATGATATAGAGAGGTATGAGACAGGAAAGGTCGCAGAACCATTACATTATATACAGATGAAGACATCAAAAATAACGGCGGCGATATTGCTCGCCCTTGTCCTTGGCGTCAGCTTTGCTGGGGTGGCATTGTCGGCCACTCCTCTTGAGGAAGCGGCAACGAGAGCAGTTCCAAATTTGAATCAAACTGAGTTGTTTGCGCGGATTCAGCTTATTGCCAACGCCATCTTCACCGTTCTCATTGTGCTCTCCGTGTTCACTATCTTTATCGCGGCGTTTCAGTTTGTGAGCTCAGGAGATAACGCGGATGCCCTTTCCGGTGCCCGCCAGAAGCTGATTTGGGCCGCAGTTGGAATCATCCTTGCCCTTTTGGCCATTTCCCTGCCGACCTTCCTTCTCAACATCATCAATCCCTAAGGCGCACGCCAGAGCTAATGGAAACCAGCTTCGGAGCTTCCGCGGTTGGTTTTCATTTCCAAATGTGATATGCGGAGTGTACCAGGGCAGGTGGCGGAATTGGTATACGCGCTGGCCTTAGGAGCCAGTGGGGTAACCCGTGCGGGTTCGACTCCCGCCCTGCCCACCGTTGACAAACAAGCTGATATGTTGTAGTTATGTTGCAGCAGAGCTATTTGACAATTCATGGTGTAGAGCGGATAGGAGACGCAGATGAAGCGGTATGGATGGATTTCGGTCCTCTTTTTGGCCGCTCTCCTGTTCGCGTTGGCGAACACGGGAGCTGAGGCATCACAGCCACAAAAGACAATCTTCGTTGACAGTTCGCAGGAGGCCGATACCCCCTGGTGCTTTGTCGCGGGGAACTCGTGCAAAACCTTCCAGTTCGCGGTTGATATCGCGCAACCGGGAGACACGATCTGTCTGAAGTCCGGATCCTACCGGGAGACCAGGATTGCAAAAGAGATTTCGCTCAGCTGCAGCGGGCGCATCTCCTCGGTCATCCTGGAACGGGGAGCGCGCATTTCCGGGACCTTTGAGGTTGCAGCCGACAAGGTTCGCGTGATGTCCGGAGCTCGGCTCCAGGACGGAATCGACCTGGTGCGGGAGCACGGTACGCTTTCGGTCGACTGGGGGGAGTATGAGCCCGTGAGGATCAGAAAGTCCCTCACGATTCTCGGGACCCCCGGCAACCCCGCAACGTATTTTGACTGCCCGCTGGTCGCAGGTGGCACCACCATCAACGCCTTCAACCAGGCCTTCGGGATCACGCAGGAGGGATCCTCCTCCGTGACCATCCGGGACGTGAGCATTAAGGGCGCCCTCAAGGTTGGTATGTTTGCCCGCGATGTCGCGCGGGTGAGTCTTGAGCGCGTCTACGTGCAGACGCCAACTGATGCCGTTGGGGTGTACATCTTCAACGCCTCTACCGGGTTCCTTGACTCGGGCTCCGTGTGCGGGTTCAACCGAACCGGACAGGGCGTTGTAGTTTCAGGCTCACGGGTTGCCGTGTCCAACTACAACATCTGGCGTCAGAAGATCGCTATTGGCGTGGTCGGATACAAAGAGTACGGAAACGCTCAGCGGAGCGCGAGAGGCACTCGGATCACAGAGAATCTTCTCGTGCTCAACGACGTGGGAGTTCGGGTGGAGGGGTACAGCGAGTACACTTCCATAAGCGGGAACCGGTTCTTTGTAAACGGTACTGCGGTGCAGTCCGTTGCCTTGAATCGGGACGGATTTGAGCACGCAGCTCCCATGCGCACGCAGGTTAGCTCCAACGTCATCTCTGGAAACGGAAAAGGCGTTGAGAGCTTCGTTCTGGGAAACGGCTCGGCCAACATCAAGGCTGAGCCCGTAGACGCGAGAGGCAACTGGTGGGGAACGTTCACAGGACCAAAGGAGGTTGTGAGCAACCCGCGTGGGGCAGGACCTTCTGTCTCAGGCCCGGTGCTCTTTAGCCCCTGGTGCGCGGACTCCACATGCCAAGAGGAGTTCGGCGTTCCAGAGCGCCTCGTCTTCCTTTCAGAGTCCAGGTACCCTGCTGTCAGTTCCTTCGCTCTGACGGTGGAGGCGCGGGATGCGAACGGCAAGCTCGCCGTGAACTTTGATGGCTACGTCCGGCTCAACGGGAGCCCTGGATGTGGTACTCTCTGGGGACCCGGAGAGGTAGCGGCAAGAGATGGGCGGGCGCTTTTTACCGGTATTTCGCTCGTGGGCCTGCAGTCAGGATGCGTGCTTTCAGCGAGCTCAGTTCCCGTTCTCAAGGAGGCGAGTAGCAAAGGAGTGTTCACCCCGGTTCTTTCCAGCGATCCTTCGTCCGTCGCTCTTCCTCCGGAAATCCCTAAACCAGAAGCTGAGGTTTCAGACCCCGTTCTGGACCCGGGGATTCCGAGAATCGGCGGCGGGACGTCATCGTTTCTCACCACGGGGAATTGGTCTTCTGCTGCCCTGGCCGCAAAGCTTGAGGCCAAGGGATGCGTGATCACCTCACTCTTCAGGATTGGAGATGGAGAAGTGAATGATTACGTTGACCAACTCTCGGGCAGGGTTGACCCGACCTTCCCCGCGGTCCTGCTCAAAGGCACGACGATGGTCGTGTGGTGCAGATGAGGTGTCCTAGACACCTCTTTTCTTTATTTGAAAACCGCCCCTCGGGCGGTTTCTTTTATCCCTTTATCTTGATCTTCTTTTTCTTGTGCCTGCTGCTTTTGGGAAGACGGATGGTGAGTACGCCGTCTCTAAAGGATGCCTCAGCCGCGTTGGCGTCCACCTCCTCTGGCAGGATGATCTCTCTTGAGAAGGTTCCCCAGAAGCACTCCTGGTAGAAGTAGTCCTTTTTTTCTTCAGCAACGTATTCTGATCGATCTCCCCGGATTGTGACGAGGTCGTTTTCAATGGAAACTTCCAGATCTTCCGGTTTGACTCCGGCAACGGCCGACTGGACGATTATCTCTTCATCCGTCTGGTAGAGATCTACTGCGAGCTCCCCTTCTTCTTTTGACAGCTCATCCTTCGTTTCAGCAAGCATACTCTCTTCAGCATCCTCTTTTTTCTCTTCCTTTTCTTTCTCCTCAACTTTCACCTTCACTTTCTCCCTCTTCTTTATGCGTCCCTTGGGAGCCTTCTTTGGGGATTCTTCCTCTGTTGGTTCTTCAGCTCCGATACTGTCTTTGAGTTTGTCAAAAAATGATGAGGTCATCTGTGTGTGTATGTTTTGGTAAGTGAGTTAAGGGCGAGAGATATGAAGAGAGCGAGGGTCAGAACAATGGCGAGAGGCCACAGCAACTGCACCCCATTCCCTTCTCTCATTATAGTGAGATTGAAAAATCCGTGCAAGGTGACAGCGGCGAAGAGTCCGAGCGCGAAGAGTTTCTTTCCGTGCCGCTTTTGAAACTTTCCAACGGCAAGGAAGTAGCCGAAGCTTCCTGAGGTAGCGGCGTGCAGAAAGACCGCTCCCACAAAACGAAAGCCGCTCAGGATCGCAACCTGGCTTGAGGAAGCGATGCCGTTCAGGCCGAAGAGCGCAAGAACGTTTTCCAGCGCGGCGAATCCGAGAGCCGAAACGATCATGTAGAGCGGAAGATCAATCGGTTCGTCCACCTCGCGGGTGCGCATAGCCGTGAAGCGCACCACACCGTACTTGGCTAGTTCTTCTGCGAGCGCAATGCCGAAAAAGAGGAAGACGAGGCGCGAAAGCTCGGGGGAGAGCGGGAGGAATTCGAGCAAGGAAGAGAACCAGTTTTCAGCTACGGCAGTCGGGATCGTCACGACGGCTCCCAGAAAGAAGACGAGGAGGATGAGCCGGTTTGGTTCTGGGTGCGTATCTTTTCTCAAAAAGAACACGAGCCAGAGGATACTTGGAAGAACTCCGAGGATGATGAGGATGGGGAAGTTCAGACCGGCCATTTCTCAATCATGAGAAGCGATTGTTTTTTGGCGCGCGGAAGCTTCTGGTACAGTTCCTCTGTGACAAATGGAGCAAAGGGGTGGAGAAGGGCCAAAATGATTTTGAGAATGTGGAGGAGCGCATACTGTCTGCCGGCCTTGAGCTTCTCGTCTTTCAGAACTTTTTTGGAGTCTTCTAGTATCTTGTCAGCGAAGGTGTGCCAGGCGTAGTGATAGATGCGCTCAACCGCCTGAGAAAACCGGTAGAGCTCCATGTCTCTCGTTACGGCCTCAGCCACAGCGGCCGCTTCTCCCATGAGCTTGCGATCCTGCAGGGAGAGTTTCTTTGGAGGTTTGCATCCCTCGGTTTCAAGGAGAACGAAGCGCGCAATGTTCCAGAGCTTGTTTACGAAGTTTCGGTATCCCCTGATCTTGTCTTCTGAGATGACAGTGTCCTGCCCGGGCGAGTTGCCGATGGTGAGGGCAAGGCGCAGGGCGTCGGTTCCATAGGCCTCCAGCACTCCCAAGGGGTCAATCACGTTCCCCTTGGACTTTGACATCTTCTGGCGGTCTTTGTCCCGCACCAGGCCGTGGAGGTATATGGTTTTAAACGGGACCTTGCCGGTCCGGTACAGACTTAGCATCATCATACGTGCAACCCAGAAAAAAAGGATGTCGTAGGCGGTCTCCATGACCGAGGTCGGGTAGAACTCCTTGTAGTCCTTTCCTTGAGGAAACTTGAGAACTGCAAAGGGCCACTGACCAGACGAGAACCAGGTGTCAAAGACGTCAGGGTCCTGTTCAAGACGCTTGCCGTGGCACTGAGAGCAGGAGGCGGGGGTCTTCCCTTCACTCACCGTCCACTCCTCACAGTCCTGGCACTTCCACGCGGGAATCTCAATTCCCCACCAGTTCTGGCGTGAGATGTTCCAGTCCTTTATGTTCTTGAGCCAGTGAAAGTATGTCTTTTCGTAGCTTTTTGGGATAATTGCTGTTGTGCCCTCTTTGACCGCCTTGATCGCCGGCTTAGCTAAGGGTCGGGTTTTCAAGAACCACTGTTCTAGGAGCTGGGGTTCAATGACCGACTTGCACTTGTAACAGAGCGCCAGGGCGTGTTCATAGTTCTCATCGGTCTTGACCAGGAGTCCTTTGGCTTTCAGGTCTTCAACAACCCTGGCGCGGGCCTCCATGACCTTGAGTCCCGCGTAGGGACCGGCCACGTCGGTCAATCTTCCATCTTTTCCAATAACGCGAATGGGGTCTGGAATCTCTCCCTTGTGTTTGTTCCACAGTTCAAAGTCGTTGGCGTCGTGCGCCGGAGTCACCTTCACGGCTCCGGTTCCAAATTCAGGGTCTACCATGGTGTCTCCAACTACCTTGATTTTCTTTTTGCCGAGAAGCGTTTCAACCTCAATCTCTTTGCCAATGTATTGTTTGTACCTTTTGTCTGCGGGGTGTACTGCGATGGCCGTGTCTCCGAACTTTGTCTCGGGTCTCACGGTTGCAAGCTGTATTGGGCCATAGGCAATGTAATAGAGAGGGTCTTTTCTCGTTTCGTGCTGGATCTCAAGATCAGAGAAGGCGGTCTGGTGTTTCGTGCAGTAGTTCACGAGCCGCTCTCCCCGATAGACGAGCCCTTCTTCCACGAGCTTTTTGAAGGTCGCATAGACGGTTGCAATGACGTGTTTGTCTAAGGTGAAGGTGTCGCGCGACCAGTCACAGGAAGCCCCAAGCTTTTGGAGCTGGGCACGTACGGTCTTTCGGTTTGCCTGTGTGTACTCGGAGACCTCGGAGTAGAACTGCTCTCGCGTCATGCCAAAGCGGGATCGTCCCTGTTTTTCCAGTTTCTTTTCATATACTACCTGGGTTTCAAATCCAGCGTGGTCTTCTCCGGGAAGCCAGAGGGTTTTTTTGCCTCGCATGCGCTGGTAGCGGACCATGATGTCCTGAAGGGTAACGAAGACTGCGTGCCCGATATGCAAAGGATCGTTCGCGTTGGGAGGGGGCATGAGAATGCAAAAGGGCTTGGTTCTCCTCCCGGGAAGCTTGTCTGGGTTGAAAAACCCGCTCTTTGCCCAGAGCTTGTAGATGCGGTCTTCCGTTGTGTTGGCTTGGTATGTCGTGGGAAGTTCCTTCATGCTTGAAATTGTATCATACGATTCGTAAATTGGGGTCAGCTGTAACCTCTTGCTCTATGTTTCCTGAAAGGATGGTGAGGTATCCTGCAATCCCGATCATCACCGCATTATCAGTGCAGAGCTCTGGAGGAGCCACCAAGAGGGGAATCCCTATCTTTTCCATTCTTTCCCTCAGGCGCTGGTTGGCGGCCACTCCTCCCCCGAGTACAATGCTGGCAGCCCCGAACTCTTCTGCCGCCCGTTTGGTTTTTGCAACCAGAACCTCGCAGATGGCTTCTTGGATGCTGTATGCCATTTGGGGGACGTAGTCGGGGGAAGCCAGCACCTTATCTGGCTGTTCTCTGTGGTGGTACAGAACCGCGGTTTTGAGGCCAGAGAAGCTAAAGTCATAGTCAGGGGAGTGGAGCATGGGGCGCGGCAGATCTGTTTCGGGTCCCTTGTATGATTCTGCCGCTTTGGCGATGGCTGGTCCCCCGGGATACCCGAGTCCAAGAATACGCGCCGTTTTGTCAAAACACTCTCCTGCAGCGTCGTCTCTTGTCTCCCCCAGAATCTCATAATCCCTAAGCCCCCGAACCACGATGAGTTGGGTGTGTCCGCCTGATACAATGAGGGCAACAGCAGGGAAGATGCCATCTGAAAGCTCCAGCTTTCTTCCATGAGAGAATAGGGAGACGAGCACGTGGCCCTCAACGTGGTTTGCTGGCACGAGGGGGACGCCGAGCTTATTGGCTGTTTCTTTAGCAACGTTCACTCCGGTCCAGAGGCAGGGGGAGAGCCCAGGGCCATTGGTCACCACTACATACTCTATCTTTACCTTTCCCGCCTCCTTGAGAGCCCGCGCTATGGCCGCAGGAAGGTTCTTTTCGTGTTCTCGCTGGGCCGCCATGGGATACACGCCTCCATACTGTTCATGGATCTCGGTCTGGGAGGAGAGGACGTTTGAGAGTATCTCAAAACGGGGACGCTCACTCCCTTGAGCCCTCAAAACCGCCACTCCCGTGTCGTCGCACGAGGTCTCAATGCTGAGAATATTCATATCCGTCTTTGTACCTTGATTTTGCGTTCATTTCAATGTACGGTACCTGTTGCCAGGTCCCATCGTCTAGCCCGGCCCAGGACGCCAGGTTTTCATCCTGGTAACGCGGGTTCGAATCCCGCTGGGACCGCAGAATGGAGGAGTTGAGCAATGGTGGCTCTCCTGTCTTGAAAACAGGCGCCCGCAAGGGCATGTGGGTTCGAATCCCTCCTCCTCCGCTTTCAATGTTAGTTATTCCTTCATACCTCACCATTGGTACCGCGCGAGACGTAAAGGATCCCAAGGACCGTCGGCTCTTTCGGGCCCTTGAAATGCTTCCCGGGGTTTTGTCGTGGGGCACTCTTGTCTTGGCAGTGCTTGGCTCCTGGCTCGTTCCCGCTGCTACCGCCATGTTCATCATGGCCTTTGTGTTGTACTGGTTTTTGAGAACCGTGTACTTCTCCTTTCACCTCTGGTTGGGATACCGAAAGATGAGGCAGTCAGAGAAACGGGATTGGTTTTCTGAACTTCAGAACATTCCAGGATGGCGTGAGCTCTACCATCTTGTGGTGATTCCGACCTACAAGGAGCCCGTGGATGTGGTCCGCGAGTGCGTCCGTTCACTCGCTGAGTCAGAGTATCCGAACGACCGCATCATTGTGGTTTTGGGTGTAGAGGGACGCGAAGGAGAGGAGGGAGAAAAGAAGGGGCGCATGATCGCTGAAGAGTTTGGTGATTCCTTCTTTAGGTTCCAGCTAACCGTGCACCCAGACGGGATTGCAGGTGAGATAGCGGGGAAGGGAGCTAATGAGGCCTGGGCAACCAAAGCTGTTCAGCGAGACATCATAGACCCCCTCTCCCTTCCATACGACAAGGTGGTTGTTTCTTCCTTGGACGCTGACTCGGTGGTGTACGAAAAGTACTTTGCCTGCCTTTCCTGGTACTACCTGAGCTCTGAGAACCCGACACGCATCTCGTTCCAGCCCGTTCCTTTGTTTTTCAACAACATCTGGTCAGTTCCTCCGCTTTCCAGGATATTCTCCTTTTCAGCGACGTTTTGGCATACCATGAACCAGGAGCGGCCCGAAAAGCTCATCACGTTTTCCTCGCACGCCATGAGCTTTCAGGCACTTGCCGAGGTGGGGCATCGGCAGGTCAACGTGGTTTCAGACGACTCCCGCATCTTCTGGCAGTGCTTTTTACAGTATGACGGGGAGTACCGGGTTCAGCCCATCTGGTACCCTATTTCCATGGATGCCAACGCGGCTCCCAGCTTTTTACAGACATTAAAGAACATGTACCTTCAGCAGAGAAGGTGGGCATATGGGGCGGGAGAGATTCCATACTTCCTCTTTGGATTCATCAAAAACAATAAAATCCCTTTTTCAAAGAAGTTCTGGCTGTCAGCTGAGCTCCTTGAGGGGCACTGGTCCTGGGCAACTTCTTCCATCATTATCTTTGCCTTGGGCTGGCTGCCTCTGGTGCTGGGCGGTCACGCCTTTTCCGAGTCCCTGCTTTCTTATAACCTTCCTCGTTTCACTTCCAGGGTTCTGACCTTCAGCATGGTCGGGCTCATCTCCTACGTTGTGCTGTCCATCAACCTTCTGCCCCCGCGCCACCCCGGATACGGGAAGTTCGGTCTCCTCCTCTTCATTCTCCAATGGATTACTTTTCCCTTCCTCATGATCTTTTTCACTGCGCTTCCCGCCCTGGACGCCCAGACCAGGCTCATGCTGGGAAAGTACATGGGGTTTTGGGTGACCCCGAAATTCAGGACTACTCTAAGTGAAGATTCTCTTTGAAGCGTTCCATTTCGCTCTTGAGAAGGGGATGCCGCACAAGAGAGATATCTCTTGTGAGGAGTTCTTCTGCCGCCTCGCGGGCCTCCTGAACCAGCTTGAGGTTGGTGAGCTGTTTCATGGCAAAGTCTGGGATTCCCCACTGCTTGACTCCGGCAAAGTCCCCAGGCCCCCTCAGCAGGAGGTCTTGCTCGGCTAACTGAAAGCCGTCTTCTGAACTGACGACCGCCTCAAGGCGTTTTTTTGTTTTTTCGTTTCCCGATTCCGTGAAGAGAAAGCAGTATGACTGAATGTCGGATCTCCCGACCCTTCCGCGGAACTGGTGAAGCTGGGCCAGGCCGAAGCGATCGGCCCCCTCAATGACCATGCAGGTGGCTCTGGCAATATCCACCCCAACCTCCACAACCGAGGTTGAGACCAACACGTCTATCTTTCCCCGGGCCATCTGCGACATCGTGCGCTCTTTCTCTTTGGACGCCAGCTTGCCATGGAGTTTTGCAACCCTAAAGTCAGGGAATACTTCCTCTGAGAGGAGTTTGTACTCCTGCTCTACGGTCTTTATCCCTTCATCCTCCGATTCCTCTATCCTCGGGCAGATGATGAAGGCCTGGTTTCCCTTTGTGAGTTCTCCTTTGATGAATTCGTAGGTTTCTTTTCTCTCTTCGGGCGGAACAATGGAGGTTTTCGTCTTCTTCCTTCCCTTGGGGAGTTCTTTGAGCGTTGAGATGTCCAGATCCCCGTAGATGGTGAGGGCCAGGGTTCTTGGGATAGGGGTAGCGGTCATGGTGAGGAGGTGCGGGATGAGGTCTGATTTTGAGAGGAGTTTTGCCCTCTGCTTCACCCCGAACCTGTGCTGTTCATCCACGATGACCAGGGCGAGATCTGCAAACTTCACCTTGTCTTGAATGACCGCATGCGTGCCCAAGAGCACGTCCAGTTTGCCCTCCTTTGCCATGGTGAGGAGTTTCTTTCGGGAGACCTCCACCGCTTGGCGGGGGAGTTTGGGGGAGAGGAAGAGGTCAGTGGAGCCCGTGAGTAGACCCACGGTCGCCTTCATCTCAGCCAGCTGTCTTCCCAGGGTGCCAAAGTGCTGCTTTGCCAGAATCTCGGTGGGGGCTAAGAGGGCTGCCTGGTGACGCGCCTTGACCACGGCCAGGGCCGCCATGGCAGCTACGATGGTCTTTCCCGACCCCACCTCTCCCTGCAGGATGCGGTTCATGGGACGGGGTTTTTCCATGTCTTTTAATATCCTGAAAGCCGCCTTGCGCTGGTCATCGGTGAGTTGGTACGGGAGCGAGGCAACGAGCCGCTTCATGGCGAGTTCTGAAAAGGGAATCTGGACTGCCTTGATTTTGGCCAGGCGTTTTCGTTCTGAAAGGACAAAGAGAGAGATGAGAAAGAGTTCTTCAAAGGAGAAGCGTCTTTGAGCTCGCTTGACCTGATCTGTGGAGTCGGGGAAGTGGATCTGAGAAATGGCGTCCCTGAAGGAAGGCAGGCCTTTGTCTTTGATGATTTCCTCTGGCAGCTTGTCTTCTAGGGAGAGCTGGGAGAGGAGGGGGCGAATGGCCGACCTCAGCCACTTTGAGCTCACTCCTTTGGTCTCAGCGTAGAAGGGAACGATGCGCCCCGTGTGAATCTGTTCGTCTGATACCTTCTCATACAAAGGGGAGTTGAGGAAAACTCCCGACTTGTCGCGCATGAGCTTTCCTGCCAGGAACACCTCGTCTTCTTTGTGTAGCGTAGAAGGCAGGTACGGCTGGTTGAACCACACCACCCTGATGCTTCCTGTCGCATCACTCACCAAGGCTTCCGT
The DNA here is from genome assembly GCA_030698665.1 of bacterium. GTDB lineage: Bacteria > Patescibacteriota > Minisyncoccia > Minisyncoccales > UBA10102 > JAUYMI01. The sequence continues at coordinate 311 of JAUYMI010000025.1, read as the reverse complement.
AAGGTGCATGCGTTTGGCGAAGGTTCTCACCTCCGAGATCTCCAGTATGGTTCCCCGGATACATATCCCCTCTCCTTCCTTGAGCTTCTTGATGGGAGTTGTGAGCGAGAGGTCCTTGTACTCATTGGGGAAGTGGAACAAAAGATCACGGACAGTCGTGATTCCGAGCTTCTGTAAGCGCTTTTCGTATGCCTCCCCGACCCTGGGGATTGATGTGAGGGGAGAGGAGAGATTCATAGTGCTCCCGACAGGAATCGAACCTGTATCAAGGGATCCGCAATCCCTCATTTTATCCGTTAAACTACGGGAGC
>JAUYMI010000015.1 GCA_030698665.1 bacterium | reverse complement strand
TTTGTAGCTTCATGAAGTTATTATATCAAAAGCGGTGTGCGTTCGAAAAAATTCGAACAGATTTCGCCCAAAATTTGTAGGGCGGGCGGAATTCCCCCCAAACCCCCCTTCCGCCCGCCGCACCGTGTCCCTCGTAGCCTTGGCGAAGTGGGAGAAGCGACCCTTTCGGATTGAAAAACTGCCAAAGAACCTGAAAAAATATCGTCTCGAACTTCATTTTGGGCCAAAAGCGGGCTTCCCTCATTTTTAATTGAAGAAAAACAAGATACATGTTAGTATATAAATGTGAGTTATAGACAACCATCAATAGAATACTAACATACTATGGAAGAAAAGAAAAGTAAAACAATCGGGGGTAAAATTAAGGTATGGCGTAAGAAGAAAAATTTAACGCAAGACGCCTTAGCTAAAACAGCAAATATTCCCTATACTACAATTGCTAAAATTGAGTCAGATGTTATTCAAAATCCCTCTTTGCAGACAATTACAAAAATTGCCGATGGGCTTGGAATAACCATTGACGATTTAATAAAGAACTAATATGAATATCAAAACATTCAAAGGTAATTTTTTTGAAATAGGCCAACAACAGGGCACGATTTATAAAACAAATGGAATGAATTTTGACAAAGTCAAAATTGACCCTGTTCTCTATAAGAATCAGCTCGAGGTTTATAAAAAACACTATCCTGAATTATTGGAAGAATTTAGGGGAATGGCTAAAGGCGGAAATTTTGATGAAGAAAAGCTGATCTATAATTTTATTACCAGCGAGATTTTTTATTACAGAAACAAACTTGGATTAGATAAAGCATGCACAATTTTTGGTTATAAAGTCAAAAATAATCTTTTTGTGGGCAGGAATTACGATTGGCTTCCAGAAACCGACAAAATATTTGAAGTTTATAAAGTTGTTAATCCCGAAAGAAATTCTTTTATAGCGGTAACGGATATGGGAATTGATAGTCCTGCGACGGCAAAGCCTAGATATTTCTCTTACAATGCAGACGATGCCATAAACGATAAAGGATTATTTATCGGGCTTACTTTCGCTTACGCGGATCAATGGTCGTATGGTGTTTCTTGTATTCATATGACAAAACTTATTATTGAAACTTGCGAGACGGTAAAAGAGGCGATAAAAGTTTTTGAAGAGGTTCCGCTTTGTTTCCCGAAAAATTTCTTTATCGCTGATAAAAACGGAGATATGGCGATAGTTGAACATACTTCAAAAAAGTTCAAAGTTGTTTATCCGAAAGATAATATTTTGATTCAAACCAACCATTACGTTGATAATGAATTGGCAAAAGAGGACACTGTTCTAAAAAGAGTTCCTTTTCATAACACTTTTATTAGGTATTATGAAACCTTGCAAAAGATAAATTTTGAAAGAGATAAATTTAAACTAGACAGTGCTATTAAAATTTTGGGTAAACCTGGGAGTTATACTTGCCAAAATTTTCCCGGTATTAAAACTATTTGGACATTGGCGCTTGACATGACAAACAAAAAATACAAAATATATTGGGACTTTTCTGGAAAAAGAAAAACAGGAGAATTAGAAATTTAAAAAGAATTTGCCGCCAAACCGAGCGAAGCTCGGAGTTCCGCCAAAAGCGGAACGAAAAACTTGAAATCGTCCACTCCGAAAGGGTCGCTTCCGCAGGCGGGCGGAAGGGGGTTTTGGGGGAATTCCGCCCGCCCTACAAATTTTGGGCGAAGTCTGTTCGAATTTTTTCGAACGCACACCGCCAGATGTCCAAGTTTGAACCGAAGCAAAATAAGGCTTTTTGCTATGGGGTTGTGTGGTCGTTAGGTTCTAAAAATGATAAAATGAGACCGTGGACAATCTAATTGATAAAAATATAGGAAGGAGGAAAGATGAGCTATTGGACTACTATCGCAGTAGGGCCAGTGAATTGGTGGCAGAAGTCAAACAAACTTTTGCTGACTCTGAATACAGAGAAAGAGCCTCGGCTACCAACAAAGGTCTTATCGAAGCAAAAGATAATCTTTTAAAGATTTTGGAACAAAAAGCTCGTAGTGAAAACTGGAAGCCCGAGGATCTTCTCAGGGGAGTTTTGATCATTACTTATGCAAACTACATCGTAATGATGGAAACTAGAAATGATGTTTGGCCATACGAGTACATGACATTTGCTCGAAGAATCGGAGAACTTTGGGAGCCCTTTTGTCAGCTATGTTGGGAGTATCCGGTAAATAAAAAGCTTAGTTACTTTGTTCCCCCTCTTTTTAAGGAGGTAAAAGTAAAATTATCAAAAGAAATCGATGATTTTATAGAAAATCTGAAGATTTCATCTCAGGAGAAAGAAGAGTTGAAGCGTTATTATGAAAAGACTTGGATCTTGGTTATGTCTGGGGAAATTAATCTTGAATTAGATTTACATTTTGCGGAGGGTAAAAATAGATACGTGGTTGATTTTAAAAGTGGGTTTAGTTCTAACGAAAAAGGCAATACAAATCGTTTATTATTGGTGGCCAGTATATATAAAATACTTGAGGAGGGTCACAAGTGCCTTCTTTTTGTGAGATCTAGCGAGGAATCAAATAATCACTATCTACAGACTTTAAAAAAATCTGGATTGTGGACTGTATATTGTGGTAAAGAAACCAATGATGTTATCAGAAAGTTTACTGGCTTTGATTTAACGAGCTGGATGAAGGAAAACGTTAATTGGGAAAAAGACTTTGATTCAAAAATGTATACGCACCTCAAAGATAAGAGCTTAATTCGATATCTAGAATGGTAGACAACGTTATACAAGGCAAGACACGTTCACGAAGAGAATTCTGCTCTTTCTATACAGAGTCAGATCCAATTTTGACATACATGGTCAAACGTCTTGGTGTGGTCGACGGGGATTCAATTCTAGAGCCGTGTGCCGGAGACGGAGTTTTTATTGAAAAAATCCTAGATTCGCATGAAGAAGAGTATAAAATTGATGCAGTTGATTTAAATCCTCAAGCGGTAATCGGGCTAAAGAAAAAATTTGATGCTAGTAATATCCATGTTTGGCAAGCAGACACATTATTAGATTTTAAATCAGATTTATTTAGTCAGAATGATTATCGCTATACCAAAATAATTGGTAATCCACCTTACGGTGCTTGGCAAGATACAAAAAAAAGAGACTTACTCAAAGAGTTGTATGGGGGATATGTGCGAGAGACCTATACATTGTTTATCCGTAGGTGTATCGATTTGTTGAGTGAAAATGGACGACTTGTATTTATTATCCCTGATACCTTCTTAGCATTACATATGCACAAGGATACGCGTAAGAAAATTCTGGAAGAAACTAAAATTGAAGAAATCCTCCTCATACCATCCAAGTTTTTTCCTGGTGTGAATTTTGGATATTCGAATCTTTGTATAATCTCATTTGTAAAGACTAAAGCATCAGAAAACCATAAGGTTAAAATTGTGAGCGTTAAGAATTCCATTGATAATCTGTATAAAGTAGCAGAGCAAGATTATTCAGCCGCTGATAATTATCAACAACTATTGCAGAAAGAAATTCTTCAGTCTGAAGGGCACTCTTTTTTAATAGGTGGAAATGAAAAAATCAGAGCTATCATAAAAGATTCAGAAATTAAGTTAGGAGACATTGCTGACTGTGTCACAGGATTTTATTCAGGAGATAATAAAAAATACATCGTTGCTAAAGACATTAAGGTAAGAGGGTCAAAAGGTTACTCAGTTGTTGGTAATTCTCAAATTGATTTTAATTTTCTTGAAAATCCTAATTTAATTAATGGTGTAGGTGATAAGCAAAGGTATATATCTTTCCTGAAGAATGCTATTGGAACCATTAAAAAACCTACTGAATGGTATATCCGATGGGATAAAAATACTGTTCAAGGGTATAAAAATAGCCAAGTAGCGAGATTTCAAAACTCAAAATATTACTTTAAAGATGGTATCGGCGTACCAATGGTTAAAAGTAATAATATTCATGCAATATTGCTTGAAAAAAGACTTTTTGATCAATCGGTAGTAGGTATTTTTCCTAAGAATAAACAATATCAAAATTATCTTTTGGGATTTCTAAATTCTGAAACATGTGCGACTATACTTAAAGTTATAAATCATACTGCTAATAATTCAGCAAACTATCTCAAAAAGTTACCCATTATTCTTGATAAGAAATCCATAAAAGGTGTCGAGAAAGTATTAGAAGCTTTTTTCAGGAATGAAGATAAAGAAGATGCATTAAGAGAAATAAACAAAATCTTTAAAATCTTATATGGTTTTTAAGATTTAAATTTAATTCAAAAGGCTTTTCTCCTGAATTTCTTTTATACCCTTGGGCAACAGGTGGTAAAAACCACCTTTAAGAGCAACCAGTTTTTCTGCGACCATCGAAGCGACCGTCTTGTTGAATCGGCTTTTGTTATCGTCCTTTGTCTTGGAGAAAAGAAAATCGAGGTCACGCTTGTCGGCCGATAACAATACCAATATCTCTTGTCTCACAGTGAGATCGTCTCTTGCGATAAATTCCTCACCTTCAACATCAAATATGACTGGATAGTTAAGGATAGCAATCTTGTCTATCATCTTTTGAGCCTCATCCATCGTGTAATTTCCGTAGACACGGATGAACTCGGCGAACATCCAATTTGCACAAGAGAGCACGAAGTTGGCATCGATTTTATTTGTACTGAAGCCACCAAGATGCGCAACGTCACGATTATTTCTGAAATCAAGGAGTAGCTTTGTTAGTGATGTTACCTTTTGACGGATATGCTCGTCGATATGCGCAGCATTTGTGACTTTACTGATAATCGTGGTTTTGTCCGCCGCTTTGATGTCTTCGCCAAAGGGCGTGATCGGCATGCTCAGTAAATGTTGGAAGATGCGCAGTACGGCTTCCGCAAATCTGCCACCATTCAATTGAGTCGGTCCACAATCATTCAATTGGAACCGACGCTTTATCTCGGTGTACTCTTCAAGAAGCTTATCCTCAAGGTTGTCAGGAATGGTCTTAAGAATTTTTGCCATGTTTTTTGAAGATGTCCTTCCAATGCTTACCTAGGACATAAGATGCCCGGGTTTCCCTGGATGAATCAACCCAGCCGTTTTCCTTCGCACGAGTCGAAAAAGTGGAAGCGTAAGGGACACCGATCATCCCAGAGCAGCTTTTCCAAACCGACTTAATTTTAAGTAGATCTACTGGTACATCATCTTTTCCTCCTGACAAATAGCCTGCAATAAGAGTGAAGAATTCTTGGCCGTTAAATCCTGCGGAATACCTTTTAATAAAGGCTCTTTCGTTGAGAGAAAAATCGAGTGCTGGTGTGTTCACGGTAGATACTACATCGATTGTGCCCGCACCAAACACAGCCTTTTCAAGCTTCTCCAACCTCTCTTTCATTTCTGTGATTTCTTTTTCCATATATTTATGTTCTTACGATATATTGCCACTGGTCATTCTCCTTGATTCGGCGAAGTATCTTTCGGGGAGGCTTCACGAGATTCAGTAAATTCATAGATACTAACTCTCTGCTGTAGGGTTGACCCTCTTCTTTTAATTTGTCTACGACCTGAGAAATTGCTTTCTGCGTCTTAAAGAAATCTTCGTCAATCAACCCTTGTATTGCACCGATACAACCAGTCGCTTTCTTTGGGGTAGTCTTAACGGCACTTTCTTGAACAGGAGAAGCGTCTGCTGGTGCGCCTTCGAGTTCGTTCAGCAATGCTCTTATCTGAGTAACTATTTCGTTAGTTGTCTTTTTCATAGTTGTTGAGTATGTTTTTGGTCTTGATTTTTGAGACCTGATAGCTGGTAATGTAATAACCGTCTTTGTCTGTTGTCACGAGACTATTTCCCTTCGCTTCCTTTAGAAGTTTCAGGGTTGGGTTCACGCTTCCCTTAGGGATACCAGTCTCTTTGATGATGTCCGTGGATCTTACTCGATCGGTTTCGAGTTCTCCTAGAAGGAAGAGCACCTTTTTTGCAAGAAGGAAAAGAACAATCTTGTTTTTGAGGGAGTGCTTAATGGCCGGATCAAGAAAGATTATGTTCTTACTCTTCTGATTGATTTTAATAAATGGAGACAAGAGCCCATAAAGCTCTTCGGCGTTCACATCGTTATCGTCCGTGAACAACTGCTTCAATACATCGTGTTTATCTGTCATGTGGATTTGGTTAAAACTTATAATTCTCAATCGCTCGCCGCAGCGGGAGGTTGATTTAGAGATATTCTAGCACTTAAAAGATTACGTGCAAGTGTTTGCAGTAAATGAAAAAGGGTTTTTCAAAATAACTGCTCTAATATATAGGGATAAGTAGATAATTACACACACTTGTTCCTTTATTGAAAGTAATCGCTTTACTGCATTTAACCATAAGTGCCTAATAATAAGGGTATTAATGATTATACAAAGGTTGTAAAACTGTTCCAGTAATAAAGGAACAAGTATCCTATAGCTAGGGAAACCGGCTTAGAAGCATATTATACCTTATATTATATGGATATTTCTACCTATTGGTTAAACGATTTAATAACTTTTGTTCTTGGTGATTTGAAACCCTTCCGTTTAATATTGTGAAAATAAGCCTATTTTGCTTACAAATTGAGCTAAACCCGCTAAATCGGGCTGTTTTCCATATCGAATTACAAGAATTCGTAGTTACTTTTATATGATTCTACGGAGTAATTGACTGCATTCTGCCCCTTATCTGACCTCGGCTTTGGAACCTCAAACCATTGAGGATGTTGCTTGAACATGGCTCGTAATTCGCGTATGCTTTTATCAAGATCCTTGAATTTGAGCCACGTTTTCGGTTCAAACTTCCGGACATCGTCACCGCAGCATTATTTTCTGCAGGCAATAGCTCCCCAAACCTCTCTGGCACCCGCTTGCTTAAGATCCTGGGCCTTCTGTTCCATGGAAACTCCATCCGTGTACACGATGTCCACGAGCAGGATGTTTTTCCCTCGCACCTCGTTGTTGTTGATCAGGGGAAGCTTGAGCGCCGTGGCGAGCTCTTTAGCTAAAAGACGGGAGGCGCGAAAGCCTCTCCGCTTCGCTTCCTTCTCGGGTTCTGAAACCGCTGTTACAAGGAAGTTTTCAAAGCTCATTTCGTTGTGAAGTGAGGCTATGTGGGATACAATACAGAAAGCGAGTTGCAAAGAGAGGTCTTTGAGATAGGGAGGATTGAGAAAGTTGGAAACGGCCCGCTCCATTGCTCTGTTTTGATACGGAGAGGCGCACAAGAGCCCCGCAAGACAGGTGGGCTGCGCCGGGGGATAGAGCCAGGAGTTAATAGGAATGGTTGATAGGCAGTCCTCGCATAAGTGAGATCCTTCCCCGTGACAGCGTATGCAAAACTTGGGAAAGAACACGTCAAGAACAAATTTCCAAAGCATGCCCATGCTTCATTATATATGCGTTTTTTGATAGTATGAAGTTGAATTTTCACTTTCGTTTTCCTTCTGTTCGTTTTCCCCTTCCCTTAGCTCCCAAAACGTCTCTCGGAGTGGATATCGGGACGTCATCTTTAAAGATCGTGGAGCTGAGAAAATGGGGGAACCGACGCACCCTGCAGAACTATGGGGAGATTGAGGCAGGGGCGCTCTATGACCGTCCGTTCAGAACCTTGGAAAAGAATATGTTCACCCTGTCTCCAGAAGATATCGCGCGGGCGATCAGGGCAATTATGATTGAGGCTGGCATGACAACGCGCCAGGCGGTTTTCTCCATTCCGGACTTTTCTTCTTTTTTCACGACCTTCCAGTTACCGCCCCTGAGCCGAGAGGAGCTTGCGTCCTCGGTTGCCTATGAAGCCAGACGCCATATTCCGGTTCCCGTGTCTGAGGTCGTCTTTGACTGGCAGGTGGTGGAGGGGAATGTGGGCCGCAACCAGCCGCTCAAGATTCTCCTGATTGCGGTGCCAAAGGAAGTCATCAACCAGTACCAGGATATCGCGAAAAAGTCCGGTCTTTTCATGAATGCTTTGGAGGCCGAGGTCTTCGGCCTCATCCGTTCGGGTGCCGCCTTAGAGCAAGGTCCCATCATCCTGCTGGACATCGGGGCTCAGACGACAACCGTCAACTCAGTTGAGGCGGGAACCGTGCGCCTCTCCCGCAGCCTGGACATAGCTGGCAACAGCTTTACTGAGCGCATCGCTCAATCCTTTTCTCTGGAGCGTTCCGCGGCCCGTGAGATGAAGGAGCGAGAGGGACTCCTTCCGGGAACCCAGTCAGCTGAGATTCTCTCCCCACTTTTGGATGTTATTGTGGGGGAGATACAAAGGGTGGCGGAGGATTTCCTTCAGCTTTCCGGCAAGCGTGTCCAGAAGGTAATCTTGGGAGGCGGGTCAGCCCTGCTCCCGAATCTCTCCTCCTACGTTCAAGCCGCTACCCAAATTCCCACAGAGACCATTGATCCCTTCAGGAGCCTTGTCTACCCACCGATCTTAGAGGAAACGACAAAGCACCTGGGTCCTTCCTATGCCGTGGCTATCGGAATGGCGCTCCGCGGGTTAGAATAGTGCAATGCCTACGATTATCCCAAAACAGCCGACGATATATCCCAAATGGACGGGTATTGTCCTTGGTGTTTCGGCCTTTCTGCTTGTTGCCTCGGGACTTTCCATGCTCGTACTTTGGCTGCTTACTTCCCGCACGGCAGATGCCATAGCGGCTTTGGACGTTGAACTTGGTCGGGGGCAGACCCAGGAAGAAAATGATCTTGAGGCCCGGGTGCTCGCCTACAAAAAGAAGCTGGATGATTTTGCGAAGGTTACTGAAGCGAGAAGGTACCCTGACAACTTTTTCCCCTTTATCCAATCAATCACGCACGAAAAGGCTTTTTTCACGTCGTTGTCTTTGAATCCGGCAGCCGATAAGGCAACGTTGGCCGGGGAAGCCGCGGACTTTCGGGCGCTGGCCGAACAGATTGCAATCCTCAGGGCAACTGAGGAAGTGGAATCCTTTACCATCGGTTCCATTAAGCTCGGGGAGGAAGGGTTCGTTAGTTTCTCTCTGGACCTTGTCTTTCCCAAAGCGTTCTTTACAATCCCGCCCCCAAGCCAAAAAGTGCCAGAGGAACAGCCCATATCATGAGCAACCGCCTCATTCCAATCGCAGTCCTTCTCTCCCTTGCCTTCACCATTGGTTTTCTTGGCGCTCGGCCTCAGTATGAGGAGTGGAGCGTGCTCGTGGGGCAGGAGCGGGTGAAGCGGGCCGAAGTTGCGAACCAGGCTGCCTATGTTGAGAACCTCAGAGAGCTTGATGGTGAGATCAATCAGAGGGCCGATCAGTTTCTCAAACTGAGCGCGACTATTCCGAGCTCCTCTCAGATACCCAGGCTCTATGAGCTCGTGGGGCAGATGGCCGCAGAGTCCGGCCTCGTGTTCCGCGATCTCTCATCCTCTGTTACCTCAGAGTCCTCCGATGAAGGAGGAGCTGAGATTAAGGAGATAAGCTTGAACATGAGCGTTGAAGGGACGTATGATGCACTCAAGGAGCTGTTTTCTGCTTCCAGGCGGTCTGAACGGTTCTTTACGGTGGGGAGTGTCTCGTTCCAGGCGCCCAACGAAGAAGAACTCTTTACAGCTAGCGTTGAGCTCGCCACGTATTCATACTGAGATGGCCATTACCTTTACCGGACAGCGTAAGCTTCAGCAGAACCTGGCAATCGCCGTGGGGTTCTTGGTTCTTTTGACTCTCTTGGTCGCGTGGTGGGGCTTCATACGGGAACCCGGTCCCAGTGCCGTGGAAACCATCATTCCGCCGCCCAGAACCCTAGAGATGAATTTTGGGGTCCTGGACTCCGCCGCCTTTTTGGAGATTGCCGAGCCCTCTGCTCCCGTCACAATTCCAGAGCAAGTCGGTCGGGAAAATCCGTTTCTTCCACTATAGTCTATGGTGAACATTCTTGAACACTTGGTACAACGCAAAACCCTGAGCGAGGAGCAGGCAGCCGGCGTTCGGGTCGCAAGCGAGCGCACGGGCAGGCACGCAGACGAAGTCATTTTGGAGCAGGGGCTGATAGATGAAGAAACCCTGTTTGCGGAAAAGGCCTCGGCTCTCGGTTTGGAATTGAGAAGAGTGGAGGTGGATCAGGTGCCCCTGGAGGTTTTGGGGGTGGTGCCCGAGGACTCAGCCTCCTACTACTACATGATTCCTCTTGCCAAGCAGGACCATGAGCTTGAGGTTGGCATGGTTTTTCCAGAAGACGTGGAAGCGCAGGAGGCCTTAAAGTTCTTAGCGCGCCAGGAGAACTTCACGTACCGGATTTCCCTCATCACGCTGAGCTCGTTCCGGGAGCTCTTGCGCAAGTATCACGGACTCAAGCAGGAGGTGGGCAAGGCCCTCCAAGAGCTTGTGGAGGAAAAGGAAACGACTAAAGGGGGTGCGGATGCGCGGGTCTCGCTTCCCCGCATCGTGGAGGAGGCTCCCATCACCAAAATGGTGGCGGTGATTTTGAGAACCGCAGTGGAGCTGAAGGCTTCTGACGTGCACGTTGAGCCGTTTTCCGGCAAGGTGCGCGTGCGCTTTCGTATCTTGGGCCAGCTCCAGTCCTCTCTTCAGCTGCCAGAACGCGTCAAGCGCTCCATTGTCGCGCGCATTAAGATTTTAGCTGGTATGAAGATTGATGAGACGCGCATTCCCCAGGACGGCCGTTTTTCCATGGTCGTGGATGGCAAGAGCATTGATTTTCGTGTTGCCACCCTTCCGACCCCGAAAGGGGAGAAGGTTGCCATCCGCGTATTGGATCCTGACGCGGCGCTCCACGGGTTTGAGCAGTTGGGACTGGAAGGGGAGAACCTTCAGAAGGTTAAAGCGGCCATCCGCAGACCGTACGGCCTGATCCTGGTAACCGGACCCACCGGGTCAGGGAAGACCACAACGCTCTACACCATCCTTCAGCTTCTCAATACTGGGGAGCAGAATATTGTGAGCCTGGAAGATCCCGTGGAATACTATATAGACGGCGTGAACCAGTCGCAGATTCAGCCTGCCGTGGGATACGACTTCGCTTCGGGACTCAGGCAGATTTTACGCCAGGACCCGAATATCATCATGGTGGGTGAGGTGAGAGATGAGGAGTCCGCCAGCCTGGTAACGCACGCAGCCCTGACGGGGCACCTCGTACTCTCCACGCTTCACACTAACTCGGTTGTCGGTATCGTCCCCCGTCTCATTGATATGGGAGTGAAAAAGTACCTCATTCCTTCCACGCTCCAGCTTGGCATATCCCAGCGGATCATACGCCGACTCTGCGAGAAGTGCCGGGAGCCCATTCCTCTTTCAGCTGAGATGCGAACGATCATAGAGGAAGAAACAAAGGTTGCCCCCAAGAGTTTTCAAGAGAGAATTGGGGCATTGAGCAAGGGCGGAGAAATCTCGGTCTGGAAGGCGCACGAAGGTGGGTGTTCTGCCTGTGGCAAGTCAGGATATGGAGGGCGCATCGCTCTCTTTGAGGTTCTTGCCATGAGCAAGGAAATCGAGGACATCATCCTAGACGACCCCACCGAGTCCAAGCTTGAGGAGGCGGCAAAGCGCCAGGGTATGGTCACAATACTCCAAGATGGTATTCTCAAGGCATTGGACGGAGTGACGACTATGGAAGAAGTCCTCCAAGTTACGGGAGAAGCTAACGCATAACCTTATAGTATGGCAACAACGATTCATCCTACACTTTCTTCCCTTCTGCAGTACACGGCAAAAGAACGGGCCTCAGACCTCCACCTTTCAGCAGGACACCCCCCCGTACTCAGAATTGCGGGACGCCTCATTCCGCTCATAAAAGAAGAGGTTCTGACCGGAGAGTCCATTCAGGCTATGGTGTTTTCCCTTCTTAGTCAGACTCAGCAAAAGGCGCTGGCGTCCCAGCGCGAAGTTGACTTTTCCCATGTTATCGCGGACGGTTCGCGCTTTCGCGTGAACGCCTACTTTGAGCGTGATCAACTGGCTTCGGCCTTCCGTCTCATTCCTCCCCAGATAGCAGGGATTGAAGACCTCAACCTCCCCCCAGTGCTTCACGAGTTTGCGAAGGCCACGCAGGGCTTTGTGCTCGTGACGGGTCCCTCGGGACACGGGAAGTCAACGACGCTGGCCGCCATCATTGACGAGATTAACCACACGAGAGCCGAGCACATCATTACGATTGAGGATCCCATTGAGTATGTTTTCAAAGATGACCAGGCCCTCATTGATCAGCGTGAGATTGGGAAGGATGCTTTGAGCTTCGCCTCGGCTTTGAGGGCGACCTTCCGTCAGGATCCTGACGTCATCATGGTGGGGGAGATGCGGGATCCTGAGACCATTGCCACCGCCATCACGGCGGCTGAAACCGGGCACCTGGTGTTTGCCACTCTGCACACGAACTCAGCGGGGCAGAGCATCCACCGTGTAGTGGACTCCTTTCCTCCGGCCCAGCAGGATCAGATTAGGGCTCAGCTGTCAGGCTCCCTCTTGGGCGTGATCTCCCAGCGTCTCCTGCCTCGGGTTTCGGGCGGGCTGATTCCAGCCTGCGAAGTGCTGTTTTCCACTCCGGCCGTTGCCAACCTCATTCGGGAAAATAAGATTCATGAGATTCCTCTGGTCATTGAGACCTCAGCTGAGAAGGGTATGATCTCTCTCAACAAGTCCTTGGCCAACCTTGCACGCTCGCGCGAAGTGAGTCTTGAGAATGCAATGAAGTACTCGCTCAACCCGCTGGGCCTTCGTTCCCTCATATGAAGTTTCAGTATCAGGCGCGGAGCCAGGATGGGAGCGTGCAGGAGGGGACCATTGAGGCCTCTTCAAAGGAGAACGCGCTTAATCTGCTGAGGCGCAAGGCTGTGTACGTTACCTACCTGCAAGAGTCAGGGAAGGGTCCTTTCTGGACTCGCCAGCTTGAGTTTTTCCAGCACATCAAGCTCAAGGATGTCGTGATGTTCACTCGCCAGCTCGCTATCATGTTTACGTCTTCTGTCTCGCTCGTTGAGTCCCTGCGAGCAATCGGCAGGCAGACGAGCAATAAGCAGTTTGCGGAAATTATCGTGAAGCTTGCTGAAAGCGTAGAGGGAGGCAGCCAGCTTTCGGGGGCCCTAGAGGAGTACCCGGATGTTTTCTCTCCTTTCTACGTCAACATGATCAAGTCCGGAGAGGCGTCAGGAGAGCTCTCTGAAATTTTAGAGCGTCTGGCCGATCACTTGGAGCGCGAGTATAATCTGACGAGCAAGGTCAAGGGAGCCATGATCTACCCCGCATTCGTGGTCGTTATGGCCGTGATCGTGCTCGCTTTAATGACCTTTTTCGTCATGCCGAACATCAGCCGCGTGATTCAAGAGACCGGGCAGGAGCTGCCCTTGATTACCAGGATCATTCTCGGGGCCTCCGACGCCTTTCGCTCGTGGGCCTGGGTGCCAGCCCTCTTTCTCATTGGAGCTGGCATTGCGCTGTTTCAGTACCGAAAGACGAGCAAGGGGAAAGCGATGTTTGACCGCTGGCTTCTGAGCGTACCCCTCGTATCCTCGTTCCTGCGCATGGTGTACCTATCAAGGTTCGCTGAGAGCCTTTCCACGCTGGTGGCAGCCGGAGTCCCTATCGCAGAATCTCTTCGTATCTCCTCTGAGGTGGTTGGAAACGAGCAGTACAAGGAAATCATCATGGCAGCCCGAGATGGCGTACAGAGAGGGGATCGCATGAGCTCCGTTCTGTCGTTGCACCCAAAAGACATTCCGGCCATCTTCGCTCAGATGCTGGAAGCAGGAGAGCAGTCGGGCTCCGTTGACAAGACGCTCTCCAACGTTTCTAGGTTCTATGAGCAGGAGATTCAGCGAGGCGTGGACACTTTCCTGAGTCTTTTAGAACCCGTCTTGATTGTCGGCTTGGGCGTGTTCGTCGGAATTGTCATGGCAGCTGTACTTATCCCCTTGTATCAGATATCTTCTTTGCAGTAATATGGAGATGCTCCTTGTAGAGAACATGGAGCATGGTACGATAGCATAAAGGTCAACTCAATATTAACCATATCCATACGCATGATGAACACAAAGCCAAAAGCATTTACCCTTATTGAACTTCTAGTCGTGATCGCAATCATTGGTATGTTGGCCTCAATCGTGCTTGTTGCTTTAGGTCCAACCCGTCAGCGGGGTCGTGACGCGAGGCGTCAGGCAGACATCCGCCAGATTACGACAGCCATGGAGCTCTGTTACGACGATGCTCTGTGTGCCGGGAACGAGGCATACCCCTCAAACCCCACAGCGGATCTCACAGACGCCATCGAGAACATAGACACGGATTCTTCTCCATGCTACATGTGTCCGGTTCCCAAGGACCCATCGGCTTCGACCACCCATTTGTACAAGTGGTCAAAGAATAGCACGACGACCAACAAGTACTGCGTGTACACCCAGCTAGAGGGTTCAACCAACTGGATTGCGGCCTCTGAGAAGGGAACGAACTTCGCCCTCACCGCAAAGCCGGATACGGACCTTACGGACGCCTCTGGAATTAATCTCTGTTGGTAGGGGTAGTTCGTGAAAACTTTCGTTCTGAATCTGCGGTATTTCACCTATTGGGTGAGTAAGGTTCAGTCAGGAGGTTTAGGAGGAGTAGGCAACTCTCTTTTGGGCAAATTTACGTTCGGCCTACTCCTCCTGCCTCTATGGCTTCCCTTGCTGTACTTCATCAGTTTTTTTCTCCTGCGCGTTACCCATACGCCATTCTTTTTTACAAACTTTTCAGCCTCTCTCATCTTTCAAGCCATCGTGGAGGTGTCTTTGGTTCTCTATGTCTTTCTGCGGGCGCGAGAGAGCGGATACGCTCCTTTTCTGGGGCTCACACATGTTCTCTGGCTTTTTCTTGCATTGCTGTTAGGGATTACGTCCTTTCTTTCTCAGGATTGGAGCTTCAGTTTTTTTGGAGATACCCGGCGGGGAGACGGCCTCATCTTTGTTTTTCACGTCGGCCTCTACGCTTTTCTTTTAAGTTGGGTGCTCCAGACGCGTCAGCGTCTGGAGCTTTCTTTGATGGCGGGTCTTGCCGCTGGGACCGTAACGTTATTCTTTCTGTCTCTCGTAGTCGGTCTCACTGCCCCTTTGGAACTTGTGGCCTGGACCCAGACGGCAGGGTCTGTCTTGGGGAACCAAAATCTTTTTGCTCATTACGTTCTTCTCCTGGCGCTTTTTAACGCCTACTTCCTTATCACAAAGCCCCGTCCCTGGAACGTTTTTTTCTTGTTCTTGCTCCTTTTTGCTATTGGAGTCACCAGATCCTCTACGGGAATCTTCCTTGGTGCTCTCCTGGGCCTCGTCTGTGTTCTTTTCTACTCAAGAAAGCTGTTCGCGGGAGCCCTGGGGCTTGGAGTGGGAGCTCTGCTCTTGTACGCCCTCAACTTTCAGATACATCCATTCCTGCAGAAAGAGATAGCAAGTCTTTCTGTGCGGTGGGACCTTTGGCGGGACGTGCTTGAAACAGTACTGAAGGAGAGGCCCATTCTTGGATTCGGCTGGGGGAACGAGGCTCTTTTGCGGAGTTCGGCTTCCCAGGAGCTCATGTCCTCCGCGCGCTTTTCCGGCTTTGTTGTTTTTGACAGGGCGCACAACTTCATCCTGGAGTTCTTGTCCGCTGCCGGTATCGCTGGAGTTTTCGCGCTCTTTGCATTCTGGGGCCGGGTGCTTCTGTCTTCCCTCGGCTGTTTTCGCGCCGGTCGCGGCCGGATCTGGGGATTCTTCTTTCTCGCGTTTTCCATGCATCTGGCATTTCTCCTGTTTAACTTTGACGGCAACATGAGCTACATTCTCTCAGCTCTTCTACTTGCGGGTTACATGCTGCTTGAGAGAGAAGAGAGCGTGCGTCTCCAGGTTCCGAGATTCATTGTTTTGCCAGTATCTATTGGGGTGGTACTTCTCAGCTTGTTTGCCGCGTGGGAGTTTTCAGTAAAGCCGCTCTACGCATACTCGCTCGTCAGGGAGGCCCACTACCTTCTTGCTGTTGCTGACGCGAGACAGGATGAGGCTCCTTCTCGCCTCAGGAGGGCTCAAGAGATTTTGCAGCCGTATGACACCATACTTCTTGAGGCGGCCTCGGCATACGAACTGGTTCCGCGCCGTCTCGTCCTGAGTCAAGAAGAGAAACGACGGGTTGCAGACGAGACGCTCAGAATATACCGAGATCTTGCGGTAAAGCACCCTCATGTGGCGCTTTACCGCTATAGGCTCGCCATGGCGGAGAAGCGGTTTTCCGGTTCCCGGCAATCCCTGCCTGAGCTTCAGGAAGCTGTGCGACTGGCCCCCGAGACGGCGCTGTTTCGTTTCGGGCTGTACCAGGCGTACCTTGAACTCGGTGATGTTTCCTCGGCCCAACAGCAGGAGAGTAAGTTATTCGCGGAGGGTCCCTACCGTAGCGCAGAGAACTTCTACGACGTACTCTCGCGGTTGCCTTCTCTGGGGGTGCTGGAGGCGAACGAGGCGATTGGTTCTGTGACTCAAACCTACAGACCAGATCTTGCCGAATGGAGACTGCTTGAGGGTCTGTATCAAGAGCGCTTCGGCTCAGAACAACTCCTGCTCTTGTACTCTGATCTTCTGGAGGCCACGTCAACCCAGGTCTCTTTATACGCCCTTGCCATTCATCTCGCTCAGGAGATGGAAATGAGGGATACTGCGCAGGCGTACCTTTTTAAAGCTCGCTCCGCCATGCCGGAAGAAGCCGTGCGGGATGTCCTTTCAGACCTCCTTGAGCTTTCGTGGTAGGCGTGTTTTGTCGCACTTCTGGCCCGTGATAGGATAGGAGTTGCATGATTCCAGAAAAGATACGGGACAGGGAGAGTGGCTTGACCTCAAGGGAGCTTTTGTTTCTGGCCGTAATTCTTGGGATTGCGGGATCCTTAATCCTCTTTGCCTTGGGAGGCAAGAGAGCTGAGGGGAGAAACGCTGAGCGCGAAGCTGATATTCACCGTGTTGCCACAGCCATGGAGCTGTACTACAACGGCCACGTGAGATACGCGCAGTCCTCTGCGATGCCAGAGAGCATTCCTGGATTTTTGAACAGCGTTCCGCGGGATCCTCGGGGTGAGTACGGCTGGGTTGATAACAGCGTTACAGGAGGGAACACCAGCCAGGACTACTGTATTTTTGCAAGGATAGAGAGGGCGAGCGAGTCGGGTGAGCCCGTGTATGTTGTGGCGGGTCCTGGAGGCGTGCGGGAGCGTGGGCTTCCGACGAGCGGTTCCTTCTCTCTGGGCGATTGCGAATAGAAAGGAGGCACCTTGAGCACGGGGTGTTTTCTTGTGGGAGTCTTTTGCATGGGATACAATGGCCCCATGGCTTTTTTGTTTTCCTTCTTTTTTGGGCTCTCGGCTGGAAGTTTTCTCAACGCCCTGCTGTACCGCATGGAGCGGGGGCAGAGTGTATGGACGGGAAGGTCGCGCTGTCCTTCCTGTGGCCACCAACTCTCCTGGTACGACCTTATTCCCCTCGTGAGTTTTGCGCTCTTGAGAGGCAGGTGCCGGTACTGTGAGAAACGTATCGCTCTTCGGTATCCAATTGTTGAGTTGGGAGTAGGGGTTGCCTTCGTCCTTCTTTTCCACCTTGCCGCAGGTCCTTTTTCTCTTTTGCTTTTGTGGGCTCTTTCATTCATGCTCTTTGCTATAGCTCTATACGACGCAAAGCATCTCGTCATCCCGGAAACCTTCGTATATCTCGCCCTCGCCCTTGCGCTCTTGTGGCGACTGAGTGAGGGCGGCAATGTTGTCCTTGCGTTTCTTTCTGCCGTGGGGGCTGCCGCCTTTTTTCTTGCCATATTCCTCGTGTCGCGGGGGAGATGGATGGGATTTGGGGACGTAGAGCTTGTTTTTTTCATGGGTCTGCTTCTTTCTTGGCCTGCCATTCTCGTTTCCCTGTATGCCGCTTTTCTGACGGGAGCTGGTTTTGGAATCACTCTGATTTTTTTGGGAAAGCGAACGTTCGGTTCTCAAGTTCCCTTCGCTCCCTTTCTTGTGCTCGGTACCTTTGTCACCCTTCTTTTTGGGGAAAACCTTGTGAATTGGTATCTCCATTTTTTTCTTTGACCCATGAGCGTCGTTATCATCATCCCCACGTACAATGAAAAGGGGAACATTGCGCGAATTGCCAAAGAGGTTCTCAAGCTTCCCTTTGTTTCTTTTCTTCTCATCGTTGACGACTCCTCGCCCGACGGAACCGGAAAAGTTGCCGATGAGCTCGCGAGAAGCGACGAGAGAGTCCGCGTGCTTCATCGCGCCAGCAAGGAGGGGCTCGGGGCGGCTTATGTTGCGGGGTTCTTTTCCGCTCTCGCTCTGCCAGTCGGGAAGATTGTCACGATGGACGCTGATTTTTCCCACGACCCGGGAGACATTCCCCGTCTCCTCGCGGCCTCGAATGATGCCGATGTGGTTGTCGGTTCCAGGTACGTTCAAGGGGGCTCCATCGTTGGCTGGGGTCTGTGGCGAAAGGTGATGAGTCAGCTGGGCACGAAGGCGGGGAGGATTCTGCTCGCCCTGAAGGCGAAGGACTGCACGGCGGGATTCAGGTGCTATAGCCGAGAATTCTTAGAGTCCCTTGATGTAAGAGCCATATCCTCGCAGGGATACGCCTTTCAGCTGGAGATGCTCTTTTTGGCCCAGAGAGACGGGTATTCTCTCAAAGAGATTCCCATCACTTTTCGAGAGCGCGAAGCGGGAAGATCCAAGATGGGGGCAAAGGAGGTTGTGGAGTTCGCAGCAAGCGTGCTTTCTCTCGCTCTTCGCCGCCTGGTGTGGAAAACCCCTTTCCTTGCCAGCTCCTCCCGCCGGATTTATAATGAAAAGGAGAAATAATCTTGAAAAGGTCGGGAACATGAATCATCTTTGTATGCTATGAATATGACAAAACTTCTTCCCCTTATCCTCATGAGTTTCGCGTTAGTTGGACTCGGCGCATTTGTGGGATACGGATTTGAGAAGGGAGCCGTCAAGTCAGCGGTTGACCAGAAAGTGAACGAGATTGTGCAAGGGTACAATATTGTGCCGCGATCCAGGCTTTTCGTCAGCTGGACGAATAACGCTAACGGAATTGTTTCTGAAGTAACCTCAACTTCTATAACCGTTGAGCGTGATAACGAGAAGCTTACGGTTCCCGTTACGGAGAATACGGTGGTTGAGCGAAGAGGTGTGGATGAGCAGGGAGCACTCACAGGTTCCTCAGAGCCGATGAGCTTTTTGGATCTCAAGGGCGGTGAGAATGTTATCCTGGTTGTCTTGGCCAACGACAAGGGAGATTTGACGGCGGACCGTATCTTCGTTCTCCCGTCTGTTACCAACCTTCCCCCTCCATCTCAAAATTAGAATCAATACAAGGAGTTTGCGCAAAGAGGATTTTCTTTTTTGCGAGCTTTTCTGGAAGTTCAACCTATGAAAACCTATGAATAAATATCTTACCCTCTTTGTTTTGGTTGTCGTGGCGGCCGGAGTTGGCCTTGCTTTTTGGCAGCCCCAGCTCGTTCAGCCAAAGGCAGAGAAGCTCTACTGGTTCATTCCGGACGGTACGAGGGCGGATCCCGATCTCTTTACCGTGTTCAAGTGGGCGGAGGAAGGGAAACTGCCAAATATTAAGAAAATGATGGACAACGGGGTATATGGGTACTCAATGCCCGTGTTTCCATCCCATACGCCAACGAACTTTGCCGCCTTGTTCACGGGAGCGACGCCCCTCGTCAGCGGAGTAGCGGACGGGCCCATGCACATTGAAGGGTTCCCTCTTGCCAAACCCTCCGTTGCCGGATTTTCTTCAGTCGCAAAGAAGGTGCCTCCGGTCTGGACTCTTTTTGAAGAGCTCGGCAAGAAAGTTGTACTGCTCTCAATCCCCGGCTCCACCCCCCCGGAACTCCAGGAGGGGATTACGATTCGGGGGCGCTGGGGCGGTTGGGGGGCCGACGACAACAAGGTTGTTTTTGAGCCGACCGAGAGGCTCGCTGATTTGAACTTCGCGGGACGGGCGTTCCGCCTTTTCTTTCTGGGGACTCCTCTGACTCAGTTTGTGGACAAGGGAGCGGCCGAGGGCTGGGTGGGTGTCCCGGACTCCTTCAGTCCAGCCAAAGAGACGGTGCTTTCCTCGCGCGGACTTTCCGTGTACGCGTATATCTATGACTCCACGGATGACGGCGCTGAGAACTACGACCACGTTCTCTTCGCCCTGAACAAGGGAGAGCCGTCTTCCTTCGTTGACTTGAGGGAGGGGCAGTGGAGCGACTGGCTTCCGGTCCAGCTCAAGTACCAGGATTCTTCCTACGACTCTGACATCAAGATTAAGGTCATCAAGCTCTGGAATTCAAGCGAGTTTCGCCTGACCGTTCTGTACAACAACCTGAACCGTTTCATCACCATGCCCTCGTCCGTCTCAAAGGAACTCACGGAGGCCGTCGGACCAATGGTGGACTTCGCTGACGACTGGCCTCCCCAGCTCATCTACGAACCAGAAGACAAGCAGACCTTCTTGGAGGAGGCCGAGATGTCTTTTGAGTGGCACAAGAACGCCGTGCCATTCATTTTTGACAAGTACAAGCCAGACGTCTTCATTCAGGATATCTACACGCCCAACCAAATGCTTGAGAGCAGGTGGTGGATGAGGTATCTTGACCCGGCAAGCAAGGATTATGATCCCGAGAAGGCGCCGAGTGCCTGGGATGACGTTCTCACAATGTATCAAAGGCTCGACGCCATCATCGGAGAGGCGCTCAAGAAGGGGGACAGGAACACGCTCTTTGCGTTTAGCTCCGACCACGGGAACTGTTTGCTCAACCGAGTCGTGAAGCTCAACAACCTGTTTGCGAGCAAGGGGTGGCTGAACTTCACCGTGGACCCCTTGACCGGAGAGCCGACCATTGACTGGAAGAACACGAAGGTTGTCTACCTCAAGATGGCCCACATCTACGTGGACCCAAACGGTTTGGACGGGGACTGGTATCGCGCTTCCGGCCCAGAGTATGAGGCTTTGCGCCAGGAGGTCATCAATCTTCTTTCTGTTGTTCAGGACTCCAACGGTAAAAAGCCGGTTTCTCAAGCTGTCCCCTGGGAACAAGCGCCCCAGTACTTTGAGCTTCCCATTGACAGGGTCGGGGACATTGTTCTTGAAGCGAACCCCGGATACTTCTGGACGGAAGAAATGGACAACAGCCTGAGCATATTCGCAGATCCCCTGACCTCGGGGTACAAGCAAACCCTGAACCCACAGGCGAACGAGTGTCTGCTGACGCCCTTCGTGATTATGGGACCTGGCGTCAGGAAGGGAGTTGAGCTTTCAGAGCCGATTCGTATCATTGACCAACTGCCCACTATTCTTAACCTCATGGGGATTGACATCCCGTCGTACGTTGAAGGGAAGGTGGTAGAGGGGGTAGCGCGGTAGTTCGCAGACACTATGGAATGGCGCTCAAAGAAAAGGTACGTAATCCTTGGTTTTGGTGTGGTCGCGCTTACCGTCCTGGCCCTCGGAGCATATAAATCCCAGTCTCCAAAAGGCATTGAAGCGGAGCTTGGGGCCAGCGGAGTGTTGCTCCCCTCTATCGGCGACTTTCGCGTCACGAAGGCGGAGGCGCGAAAGGTATCCGACCTTTCAGTGACAAACGTTGAGGCTGAGAGCAACGGTACTCTGCTTCGTCTTGAACTCACCCGCGGCATGGACGCAAAGCTGGCCCAGCTCTACCTTGAGGAGAAGAGGGTTGGCATTGAGTCGTTGTTTGTGACTCAGCCGGCTCACTACCCGGGCATCATCACCCGGGAAGTGGATTGCCCGCCCCAGTTCCAGCCAGAGAAAGGGGCTCTTGGAGACATGACGTACTACGTCATGTACGCGAACGACAGGTTTTCCTATGGTGTCTGCGTCCAGGATTTTGTTACATACCGCTCTCTCATGGGTCTCATGTATTGCGAGGACCAAAAGATGTTTCTTGAGGCGAAGCTCTTTTCCCCCGCAGACCTTTTTGACAAAACCGAGGCGCTTAAACTCCTCGGTTCACTCTCGTGCGCATGAGGCGCGGGGCCATAACCGCCAAGACGATTGGCTTTTTTGGGGTGGTCCTTTTCCTCGCTGTCCTCGGAGCATGGTTGAATGCGAAGGGCCTGCTGTTGAGTCCGGCGGAAAAACCGAATCTCATCTTTATCTCTCTCCACGATATCAGGGCGGATCACTTGGGCGCGTACGGATACTCCAGAGATACCTCTCCGAACATTGACGCCTTCTCTCAAGACGGCATCCTGTTTGAAAACGCCTTCCAGCAGGGCGCGCGCTCTTCCATGAGTTTCGCCTCCCTCTTTACTTCCCAGTACCCTCGCGCCAACGGAGTGGTTTTCGTCGACCAGGTTCTTTCCTCTTCTGCGACCACGCTCACGGAGATTCTGGGCGAGGAGGGATACGAGACGGGTGCGTTTGTTCAAAGCAGTCAGCTCTTGGCCAAATATGGCATCACCAAGGACTTTGGCGTTCTCCGCCAGAGCGGGAACAATGAAGATATTCTCAGATTAGCCTCATCGTGGCTCGCTGAAAATAACGATCAGCCCAAGTTCCTATTTTTGGAGATGTCCGTGGAGAGCACCTTTCAACCACCGGTTGCTTTTGAGAACCACTATGACCCAGAGTACGTGGGGCTCTTGAGCGATCACACAGAGTACTATCTTTCCCTGGCCGTCAGAGAACGTCCGAACGCCATCCTCCCCGCGCTAAAGGCGATCAACGGGCAGGCGGTTCTTCAGGCAGAAGGCGGGAACATCGTCTTAAACGAGAGGGACTTGGAGCATCTCGTCGCTCACTATGATGACGGGGTCAGGTATGCCGATTTCGTATTTGGGGAGATGGTAGAGATGCTCAAGAAGAGCGGGGTCTATGATAACTCCGTCATCGTCCTTTTTGCGAATCATGGAGAGACCCTAACTGACCATCTCCCGCGCGACCAGATGCGCAACATCCAGCTAACGGGTTTCGCTCAGGTGTATGATGAAATCATTCACAGCCCGCTTATCGTACGCGGCCTTGGGCTGAAGCCCGGCCGCGTCTCGTCTCAGGTTCAGCTCATTGACATCTTTCCCACCGTTTTGGATATTCTTAGAATTCGTCAGGGCGCCGTTCTTTCACGCAAGGTCCAGGGCAGGACCCTTGTCCCGGTTATGGAGGGAACCGGAAAACCCGAAGCATACGCATATGGACAGACAGAGGCGGTCCAAGATATTATGTACGTGCGTTCAGAGAGATGGAAGCTGATGGCGTGGCCGAATGGGAATTTCGTGCTCTACGACTTGCAGAAAGACCCCGGAGAAACCACTAACGTCGCTGACCAACATTCCGGTATTGTAGAACAGCTGAAGGAAAAACTTCGTGTGTGGCAGATTGAGAACGTACAACTAAGACTGGAGGGCAAGTGAGATACAAGAACGTCTGGGCAAGAGCGTACATCGTCGCCGTTTCTTCAGCGGCCATTGTTTTTTTGGTACCGGCACTGTTTTTCTATGGAAGCGACGTCATTTCTTTTCTCAAGGCGCCTTTTCAGCCAAGGCCCCGGAACATCATTATGATAAGCGTGGATACATTGCGGGCCGACCACCTTGGTGCGTACGGGTACTCTCAAGACACTTCTCCGAACCTTGACCGCTTCGCAGAGAATGCCTTCGTTTTTGAGCAGGCAATAAGCCAGGCGAAGTTCACGTTTTCCAGCCATGCCTCGCTTCTTACCTCCCAGTATCCGCTCTCCACAGGTGTGGTAAATTTAGAGTCGCAGCTTCCCCAGTCAAAGACCACCCTTCCTGAGGTTTTACAGCAGAACGGCTATGCGACTGCCGCCTTCGTCGGGGCCGGAGAGATGTCATTTTCCTTCGGTCTTGCACAGGGATTTGAGACGTACGTTGACCAGAGGGGAACATCCTTGAGTACCACCATTCCTTTAGCTGAAGAGTGGCTGAACGAGCACAAGGACAAAAAATTCTTTTTGTACGTGCAGGGATTTGACGTTCACCCTCCCTACGAGGAAAAGGCAAACAAGCAGTTTCAGAATGTCTTTGATTTGGATTATGCGGGTGTCCTGAGCGACCACGCCCGCTTTTCTTTCGGCCTCATTCCGAAGCTTGCCCCTGACGCAAAGGTTCTTCTTCCGGGAGGGATTGCGTACAGGTCGCCCTATGCTGCGGGGAACGCCAGCGCTTCAAAAATCCCAATCTTGGGCAATATTAGAAAAATAGACGGTAAACCCTTCCTGATTTTAGAGAACGAAACCATTCCTTTGACCCAGCGGGACCTTGACCACATTGCCGCTCACTACGACGACGGAGTGTTGGCGGCCGACAAGCTCATTGAAGGTTTCCTTGAGAAGTTAAAGCGGCTCGGCCTGTATGACAACTCCGTTATTATTGTCTTTTCCGGACACGGAGAAGAACTGGGGGACGCCATGGCGCGCTCCGTGCAAAATACGGATCTGTATACCCGCGGGGCGCTTGGAGAGGAGCTCGTCCACGTCCCCCTGCTCATTCAGTATCCCGGGCTTGCGCCCTCCCGCGTCTCTCCCCAGGTTCAGCTCATAGACCTTTTCCCTACCATCCTGGATTTCCTCAACATTCCTCTTGCTGATTCTGTGCGCGAGGGAATCTGGGGCCAGAGTTTTTTTCCTTTGATGCTGGGAACCGCAAACGCCCCTGTTAACGCGCATACCTTCGGAGGAGGCAATAGGGAGATATTTGTGCGCTCTACTGAATGGAAACTCGTTACAAACGACAGGGTTTCATTTAATCTGTATGACCTGCGGAATGACCCCGCAGAAAGCGTCAACGTCGCTGAACAGTATCCCGAGGTTGCGTCCGTTCTACAAAACGAGCTGTCCGAGTGGTATAATCGCCTAACCTCAAATGGGAGCTAAGGGCGCATGAGAAAGATAGTCATAGCGGCGGGGGTTGCTGTAGTATTCGTGATAGGCGTCGCATTGTACGCGCTCGGTTTTTCTGGATTGGGCCCGTCGCTTCTGCGGCCGGACTCCCGCAACGTCATTATCATCAGTATTGACACCCTGAGAGCCGATCACCTCGGCCTCTACGGATACTCCAGAGACACCTCCCCGAACCTGGACAAGTTCAGCAAGGAAGCCCTGGTCTTTGACCAGGCCATTGCCCAGGCACCCTTCACTCTGTCCAGCCATGCTTCCATCCTCACCTCCCAATACCCCCCGGTTCACGGCCTCCTGGGACTGGAAGACGTCCTTGCTCCCTCAAAGCTCACCCTGGCCGAAGTTCTTTCCTCAAACGGGTACCAGACGGCGGCTTTTGTGGGGGATGGAGAACTGGAATCGCGCTTTGGTTTCTCACAGGGGTTTGACTCCTACATTGATAACGGAGGGGAGTATTTGGAGACGACCATTCCTTTAGCTGAGGCATGGCTGAAGAGTCAGAGAAAAGGCAGGTTCTTCCTCTACCTCCAGGGATACGACGTCCACGGCCCGTACGAGAAGCCAGAGCCCTATGGAAAGATGTTCACGGACCCCAACTACGCTGGAGTGCTGAGTGACAAGACGAAGTACCGGCTTGATTACCAGGAAAGCGAACCGAGATCTGTTTTACAGAAAATCATGAAGCTCAACGGCAAGCCCGTGCTCGTTGAAGACGACGGCAGCAGCGCCCCCCTCACCCAAGAGGATGTAGAGTATATCATTGCCAGCTACGACGGAGGGGTCAGGCACACAGACAACCTCATTGGAGGCTTCTTTGGCCAGTTAAAGCAGATGGGCTTGTACGAGGACTCCATCATCATCGTGCTTGCGGGCCACGGGGAGAGCTTGGGGGATGACCTGGCGAGGCAGGCTGAACCAAGCTCGAGCAGGCTCTTTGGCCATGGCCAGGTGTATGACGAGCTCATCCGCGCTCCTCTCCTCATCAAGGTGCCCGGGCTCGAGCCAGCTCGCATCTCCTCTAGCGTCCAGCTCATTGACCTCTTCCCTACCATCCTGGACTTTCTGGGGATACCGCAGTCGCGGGAGCTGAAGA
>JAUYMI010000002.1 GCA_030698665.1 bacterium | reverse complement strand
CTCGTAGGCCGTCTCATCTTTGGAGGATTCTTTGTCATGATGGGGTTCATGCATGGCATGAAGATGAGCCAGATGGCTCAGTACGCCGCATCAAAGAAGGTGCCCCTATCATCTCTCGCGGTTTTGGGAACCGGCATTCTGTTCGTCTTCGGAGGACTTGGAGTCATCCTCGGCATCTTTGTTTCGTGGGCGGTCGCGGCCATTGTTCTCAATCTGGCCGGAATCTCCGTCATAATGCATCCGTTCTGGTCCGTTTCAGACCCTCAGCAGAAGATGATGGAGCAGACACAGTTTCTCAAAAACGCGGCCCTTTTGGGAGCCGCGCTCACGCTCTTGGCTGTTGCCGAGCCCTGGGCGTTCTCTCTCTTCTAGCTATTCCTTCCTCAGGGGAGCTGATTTGACGATGGAAATCACCTCGTCTTCATCGTCCGTAATCGTGTAGATATCAAGATCCTCCTCATCAATCATGCCTGCCTCAAGCATGTGTTCTTTCATGAAGGATTCAAGGGCTTTCCAGTATCCGTCTCCAACCAAAATGATGGGAACGGGGTCTATCTTGTGTGTCTGTACCAACGTGGCGAGCTCAAAGAGCTCATCCATGGTTCCCAATCCCCCCGGGAAAAAGATATAGGCCTCAGCTGAGAAGGAAAGGGAGACCTTTCTCGTGAAGAAGTAGTGAAAGGAGAGGGATTCTGTAACGTAGGGGTTGGTGGCCTGCTCTTGGGGAAGTTCGATGTTGAATCCGATGGACCGTCCTCCCGCTTCCTTCGCCCCCCGGTTCGCGGCCTCCATGATGCCAGGTCCCGCTCCCGTCACTACGACGTACCCGAGCTCCTTGACGATGCGAGAGGCAATGTCGCGGGCCCGTTCGTAGTATTTGTCGTTCTCTTTTGAGTGCGAGGAGCCAAAGAAGGAAACGGACTTTGGATAGCTTTTGATGAAGGCGAAGGCCTGTTCCAGTTCGTCCGTAGCGAGACGCGTCCTGTCATCCCGAGTATCCAGGATGGAGCAAACCTTCCTCATGTCTTCCACGGTGTAGGGCTTATTTGGAAGCTGTTTTTCAGGAAGGTTGATTGCCATATGTGATATTCTACCAGTTCTTTGATGTATGGTATAGTGGAGGCATGATCAAAGTCGGCATTCCAATAATTGTTGGTATCGTGGCCGTGGTCGCCATTTATCTTGTCATGAATACTCCTTCGTCTCAGAAAACAGCTCAGCCGGGTGATACGCTGAGCGTTCACTACACGGGTACCCTCCAAGATGGAACGGTCTTTGACTCCTCGCGTACCCGCGGTATTCCCTTTACCTTTACCCTGGGGCAGGGACAGGTCATTGCAGGGTGGGATGAGGGGTTGGTGGGAGTCAAGGTTGGGGAAACCCGCCACCTCGTGATTCCTCCCGAGAAAGCGTATGGCCCGCAGGGAATTCCCGGCGTCATTCCTCCTGAGTCAACCCTCATTTTTGACGTTGAGGTCGTGGAGATTCGGCAATGAAGGTTGTTCTCCGGCTGCGTTAGAGCACCCCTAGATTCTGTGTTTGAGAAACGGCGTGAAGAGGAGAACTCCCAAAACCGTGGCGAGGACGACGAACCCAGAGAAGGCGAAGGGCGCAAAGGGCGCTAGTGCAAAGAGGGCTCCAGCTAGGAGGGGGCCCACGAGGCGCCCCATGCTCTCAAAGGCGTTGGCAATGCCCATGGTGGTGCCTTGTCCTGCCGGGGTTTCCTCTGAGATGAGGGCCGTGATGATGGGGCGCGAGGCAGCCGACCCTATTCCAACGAGAATACCCGTGGCGTAGAAGAGGAGGACAGCAGGAGGGAGGAAGGGCATGAGTGTGAAACCGAGCGCCATGGTGAGGAGGCCAGCTATCACGGTGGTGTGCTGGCCGAGACGCGAGGTGATGGCAGAAAGCATGAAGAACTGCACGAAGGCGGAGAATGCTCCAAAGACCGCAAAGAAGAGCCCGATGCCTTCAGTGCCCATGTTGAAAC
The DNA here is from genome assembly GCA_030698665.1 of bacterium. Lineage (GTDB taxonomy): Bacteria > Patescibacteriota > Minisyncoccia > Minisyncoccales > UBA10102 > JAUYMI01. Next base: position 15,377 of record JAUYMI010000002.1, on the reverse strand, counting down.
GCTCCAATCCCAGCAGGGGAGTGGCTACCTGTATGTTAGACAAAGAAAAGGACCAGATAAAGGAGAGTATGAAGAGGGGAGCCAGGGAGCTCTTGAGCCCTCTCCACAGGTTTCCGAATTGAGAGAACATAACCTTGAATGACAGGATGTGGCCGGTTTTGGCCTTGATGGATTCTGGCAGGAATCGCCACACAAAAAAGAAGTTGAGGAAGGCAACTGCCGAGGCCGCCAGGAAGGGGAGCTGGAATGAGATGCCCGCCAAGAGTCCTCCGATTGCCGGTCCCAGAATGACGCCCAGAGAAAGGGCGGCTCCGAGCTTGCCGAGCTTATCCACGCGTTCTGCGGGAGTGGTGATGTCAGCTATGTAGGCGCGGGCAGCCGGCAGGGTGGCCGCTGAAAACACTCCCTGGAGAAACCGTGCGCCAAAAAGGGCGGGAAGCCCGGGAGCCACGGCAAAGAGAAGGAATCCGCCCGTCATTCCCAAGAGTCCCCATGAGATGATGGGTTTTCTGCCAAAGCGGTCAGAGAGCGTTCCCCACAGGGGAGAGAAGAGAAGTTGGCCGATGGCAAAGGAGGCGGCAAGAATCCCGATGGTGGTGTCAGAGGCGTTGTACTGCTTGGCGTAGACGGGGAGGAGCGGGAAGACCAAGGTAAAGGCAACGATGTTGATGAACACCGCTGTGTAAATAAAAAAGAATGCCGAACGGAACTTTCTTTCCATACCAGAGCTATAATACAACCTAGCTTTGTTCTTGACAAGTTCGTATCTGCGTGGTAGCCTGCAGGTAGACAAGAACGCGGGAGTTGCTTGAGTGGGGCTGTTCCGCCCGAACGAGCATCCTCCTTTGAGCCACGCTCGAGCCCGTGTTCTGTTCGCGGAGAGATCCCTCGGGACCTCTCCGCACTTCTTTTGTAAACCCGGCGTTTCATTGACAAAGCGAGGCCTCCTTCATACACTATATGTATCATGCCCACAAAGGCGAAGAATTCGGCGCGCAGACAAAAAAGCGTCCCAAAGAAGAAAAAGTCTTTCGTGAAGAAGCGCTCGTCTTCTGTGAGGAAGACGAATCCTGACACGGAAGGCGTGAGGAAGATACGCATGCGGATTCTTGGTGTTGGGGGCGGAGGAGGGAACATCCTTTCTGAAATTGCGCCCCGGGTTCCCCGAGCCGACTTTGTCGCTCTGAATACGGATGTGCAGGCCCTCAAACGCCTGTCTCGCAGCGTGCGCACGGTTGTTTTTGGCTCATCCCTTACACACGGACTCGGGTGCGGCATGTCAGCTGACCTGGGCGAGAAGGCGGCTCAAGCTGAGAAAGAGCGTATTGCCAAACTCTTTGAAAACCAGGACGTCTGCGTCCTCGTAGCTTCCTTGGGGGGAGGAACGGGGTCTGGCGCCGCTCCCGTGGTGGCCGAGATAGCCAAGGCCTCCAAGGTACTGACACTCGGCGTCTTCACGCTTCCCTTCGCCTTTGAGGGCGAAAAACGTCTTGCTATGGCAGAGCGTGCTCTAGAAAAGCTCAAGCCCCTCGTATCTTCCTACATCGTGATTCCGAACGAGCGGATTTTTGAGGTTATTGAACGCTCAACGTCCTTGGACGCCGCGCTTTCCGTTGTGAACAAGTACTTGGCAGAAGCGCTCTCCGGCCTCATTGAGACCATCTACACTCCTGGCCTCATCAACATAGATTTTGCGGACCTCAAGTCAATTCTGGATGGATCGGGACGCTTGGCATACCTTCACTCAGTGAGGGCGACGGGACCGGCAAAGGCACAGGAGGCAGCGCGCCACGTGCTTTCCAATCCCATGTGCACGTACGGGATTGAAGGGGTGGACCGCATGCTTTTTAATATTTCAGCTGACAAGAATCTCAAGATGCAGGAGGTGGCCGAGATTTCAAAGACCATTTCGTCTCACAATCCCAAGGCCCGTATCATCTTTGGCATTTCTTCAAAGAGCGGCAAGGAGAAAGGGCTTCGTATCACGCTCTTTGCCGTTGGGTGCAAGGAAGGAAGGGGCGCGCGGGCTCCTATAAAGAAAAAGGAAAAGAAGGAGCCCCAGGTACAGGAGAAGCAAGAGGTTCTCACTGAAGAGAAGAAGCCGGCCCCACAAAAGAGCCAAAAGAAGAAACGAACGCCAAAGGCAAAGAAGAAGACGGCTCCTGTTGTTGCAAAGACTCCTCCCCCAAGTCGTTTGAGGCAGGCATCTCAGCCTCGGAGGAGGAACGCCATGGAGGTGAAGCAGGCAGCCGACCAGGAGCTCCAGGAGATAGAAGAGCAAGAACGCAAGTGGGACGTTCCAGCTTTCCTGCGCAACCGGTATGGAAGTTAGGAAAGCCATCATCCCAGTGGCTGGGCTCGCCACGCGCTTCCTTCCCGTCACGCAGGCAGTGCCAAAGGAGCTCATTCCCTTGGGGCACAAACCGCTTCTTCAATATGCTTTGCAAGATCTTCGGGATTCCGGAATTTCCGAAGTTGTCATTGTCACGAGTCCGACCCACAGAAAGGTTGTAGCCGATTACCTCAAAGGGAACCTTAAGCTTGAGAAGCTCCTGCGCGATGCCAAGAAAGAGGATCTCGCTCTGCGTCTCTCTGCGCTCAGGGAGCTGGTTTCAGATCTTTCCATTACCGTCATCACGGACAGGCCCTTGGGGCATGGCCACGCGGTGCTCCAAGCCAAACGCTACATAGGAGAGGAGCCCTGCGTTGTTCTGTACCCAGATGACGTGATTTACGGCACAACCCCGATCACCGAGCAGATGATTAAGGTCTTCCGCACGGCCCAGAGCTCGGTTGCGGCCCTGAGCCGCCTTCCGGACAAAGAGGTATCCGCAAAGGGAGCGGTTTCAGGCGAACGGATTTCCTCCCGGCTGCTGAAGATAGAGAAGATCGTGGAAAAGCCGGCTCCGGGCACCGCCCCCTCCAGTCTGGTTTCTGTGGGATGGCACCTCGTCACCCCGGATATCTTTTCCTATCTCAGGAAGCTGCGGCCCGGCAAGAACGGCGAACTCATCTTCTTTGAAGCTTTGGCAGATATGGTCCAAGATGGTAAAGTGGTATACGGGTATGAGATTGAAGGAACCTGGCTGGACTGCGGGAGCGTGGAGGGATGGATGAAGGCCAATGCCTACCTGACGTTCAAAGATAAGGGTCTTGCCCGCGAGACAAAAGAGTTTTTAAAACAAGAAGGACTACTATGAAAGAAGCAACAATGGATATGGTCAAGGCCGCCTTTCCCGACAGATCTTTTGAGGTGGCAAAGTACGAGTACGGACAGGTGCTCGTGATTGGGGGGTCTGAGTTCTACTCGGGAGCCCCGGCGCTTTCCGCGCTCGCCGCCTTTCGCTCGGGAGCTGACATGGCTCGGGTGATAGCTCCAGAGCGCGCAGCCAACATCATAGCTTCCTTTTCCCCAATCCTGGCCGCGTATGGGGTTGAGGGCAAGCGCTTGGACAAGAGCCACTTGGCAAAGCTTCTGGAGATGACGGAGGCCGCCAAGGCGCAGGCACGAGGGAACGCCGCCGTGGTTATCGGCGGGGGAGCAGGAAGGAGCGAAGAAACTCTCCAAGTTCTCTCTTCCTACATCGCTGAGGCCGAGGTTCCCATGGTGATTGACGCTGACGCCATTCATGCGGTCTTAAAAGATAAGAGTGTGATCGCCGGCAAGCCCATACTTTTGACCCCGAACACCTACGAGTTCTGGCTTTTGACTCAGATCCAGGTGCGGGAGCTCTCCCCGGAAGAACGGGCCAAGGTAGTGGAGGAAGAGGCCGGCAAGCTCCAGACAACCATTCTGCTCAAAGGCGGAGTGGATGTTATCTCAGACGGCACAGAAACGGTGCTGAGCCGAGCCGGGTCTCCCTATATGTCGGTTGGGGGAACCGGGGACACGCTGGCAGGCATCGCGGGCGCCTTCCTGGCGAGGGGCATGAGCCCTCTGGAGGCGGGTTCTGTGGCAGCTCTCGTGAACGGCAAGGCGGGGGAACTTGCTGCTTCAAGCCTCAGGGACGCTTTGACGGCAGAGGACGTGATATCAGCCATCTCACGGGTTATTCAATGACGAAAATCGCAATCAACGGATTCGGGAGAATCGGACGCCTGCTCTTTCGCCAGCTGGTGGCAGAGAAGGGAGTTGCCGTCGTGGCGATCAACGATCTTGCTAGTCCCGAAAACCTTGTCTATCTCCTCAAGTATGACTCTGTGTACGGGAGGTTTTCAGGGTCAGTCGAGCTCAAGGACGGCGTCTTGGTGGTTGAGGGAAAGGAGATTGCCATTCTGCAAGAGAAGGATCCCTCAAAGCTCCCCTGGGCAAAGCTCGGAGTGGACGTGGTTGTGGAGGCCACTGGCGCCTTCACGTCGTACTCTCAGGCAAAGGCGCACATTGAACAGGCGGGAGCCAAGCGCGTCGTGATCACGGCTCCCTCCAAGGAGGAGGACTCAGCTGAGGGCAAGACCGTGCTCATGGGGGTGAACGAGGAGGCGCTCTCAACGTGCCTGGTGTCTTCAAACGGGTCGTGTACCACGAACGCGGCAGGTCCTCTCATGCAGATTCTTTCTGAGAACCCCGGGATCCTGAAGGCTCAACTCAGCTCGGTGCACGGATACACGGCTTCCCAGTCCTTAGTGGATGGCCCTTCAAAGAAGGACCCGAGACGAGGGCGGGCGGGCGCTTACAACATTGTGCCTTCTTCCACGGGTGCTGCCGTGGCGGTATCCCGCGCGCTTCCGGAGCTTAAGGGCAAGTTTGACGGCCTGGCATTTCGGGTTCCCGTCATTGCGGGTTCCGTGGCAGATATCACGTTTGTGGCAAAAAGGAAGACCAGCCGTGAGGAGGTGAATGACATTCTCAAAAAGGCGGCTGAAAACCCGAGATGGAAGGGGGTATTCACCGTGACAGAAGAACCCATTGTCTCAAGTGATATCATCAGGGAACCATTCGGGGCGATTGCCGACCTCAGTTTCACGAAGGTGGTGGACGGAGACCTGGTCAAGGTGCTTTCTTGGTATGACAATGAGTGGGGCTATGTTGCAACATTGCGCCAGCACGTGCTGGCCGCGGCCAAGACGATAAAATAATCAATACAACATATGGAGATTCGCTTGATAATTGAGATTCCTAAGGGATCCAAGAACAAGTACGAAGTTGATGAGAAGACGGGGAAGATCATGCTGGACAGGGCGCTCTACGGATCTGAGTCCTTCCCTTTTGAGTATGGCTATATTGAAGGAACCCTGGGAGAAGATGGCGATCCCATGGATGTGGTACTTTTGTGTAGCAACCCGACCTTTCCCGGATGTGTTATTGACGCTGAACCCATAGGGTATCTGGAAATGGAGGACGAGTCGGGCGTGGACAACAAGGTGATTGCGCGAGCGAAGGCGAAGATTGATCCCAGGTGGGGACACGTGGATGATGTAAAGGATCTCCCCCCGCATCTTCTCAACGAGATCAAGAACTTCTTTGAAACATATAAAATGCTGGAGCCCGGCAAGTGGGTCAAAGTGCAGAACTTCAGGTCGCGCAAGGCGGCTGAGAAACTTATTGAAGAGGCCCGTGAGCGCGCCAAGCTCGCATGAAGAACCTTCGGGAGCTTCATGCTCAGGCATTGCAGGAGGGGTGGGCCGTTCCCCATTTTAACTTTACCTCTCTGGCCCAGCTCCAGGGGATTGCCGACGCCCTGCGAGAGTTTCGCTCCCCGGCCCTCCTTGGCGCTTCTGAAGGAGAGCGCACCTTCATGGGTATTCACCAAACGGTTGCCTTGGTGCGTTCTTTGAGGGACGAGGGTTTGGCGGTGTTTTTGAATGCGGATCACTGTCGATCGGTGGAGTCGGCCAAAGAGGCCGCGGATGCGGGCTTTGACTCTATCCACGCTGATCTTTCCAAGAAAGAGTTTGCAGAGAACACGAAAGAGACCCGGGAGATAGCAGAGTATGTAAAGAAGGTGAATCCGGAGGCTGAAGTCGAGGGAGAGCTGGGGTATCTGGCGACCGACTCCTCCAGGATCTACGCAGAGGAAGTCGTTATTCCCGAGGATTCGTACACCAAGCCACAGGAGGCCATGGAGTTTGTCCGCGAAACCGGGGTTGATAGATTGGCTCCCGCCATTGGTACCATTCACGGGATCGCGGCAAACACCCCGAAGCTGAGGTTTGACCTGGCTCAGGAATTAAGAGCGGCTCTGCCCGGCATCACGCTCGTTCTTCACGGAGGGTCCGGGGTGACGGACGAAGAAAAGGAGCGCATCGCCAAAGCTGGCTTTAACAATATCCATGTTTCAACAGAGCTCAGGGTTGCCTTTACGGGAGCTTTGAGAGCAGCCCTGAGAGATAACCCTGATGAGGTCATTCCCTACAAGTATCTGGCCCCGGCACGTGAGGCAACAGCCAAGGTGGTCGCTCACCATGTGAAGCTTTTTGGCTCGGCAAACAGGGCTTGATTTTTTGAGCCAGGTGGGATAGTATTGAAACCTATGATCGGCATCACAGCTGAAAAGCGGGCAGCAGAGGCCAAGGCTGGCGTTCTGAGAAAGCGGGGAATTACGCCAGGCGTTGTGTATGGGCCCTCACGAGAGGTTCAGTCCTTGTCCGTGGTTTCAAAAGAATTGGATCACCTCTACCGCGAAGCGGGGGAGTCATCGCTTATCTCCCTGGAGATAGATGGCGCGAGCACGCCAGTGCTTATTCGTGATATACAGAAAGACCCTGTTTTGGGTTCCATTCTCCACGTTGACTTCTATCAGCCGCCGTTAGACAAGAAGATTCGTATCAATGTTCAGCTGGTCTTTGAAGGCGAGGCGCCGGGAGTCAAAGAATTCGGAGGTACACTTCTTCGCACCATGCATGAGGTTGAGGTTGAGGCGCTTCCTCAAGATCTTCCCCACGAGATTCTCTGTTCGCTTGAGGGGTTGAAGACCTTTGAGGATCGCTTGCTCGTGGGCAGCATCGTGGTGCCCCAGGGAGTTGAGATTCTTGCTGAGCCAGATGAGGTTATTGCCCAGGTTGTTCCCGCAGAAGATGTGGAGGCCGACCTTGCGGCTTCCGTGGAGGAAGCTGCCGTGCCAGAAGAGGTTAAAGAGGAGAAGAAGGAAGAAGAGAAAGAGGGAGAAGAGGCGAAAGCAAAAGAGGAATGAGGGCGCGGGGCTCATACCTTGTTCGTACAGTAGCGGTTCTGGCAATTGGCCTGGTGATGGCACCGGCTTTTTTTGTCTCAGCTCTCACGCCAACTGAGGAACGGGCCCAGTTAGAGCAGGAACTTCGGGCCCTAGAACAGGAGATCATTGCAATTGAAAAAGACATCACAGCCACAAAGCAACAGAAGGAAACACTCCAGAACAAGGTGGCGCAGATCCAGAGTCAGGTCCGCAAGCTGGATCTGCAAATCTACCAGAGTAATAAGATGATCGGGGATCTGGGGGTGCAGATTCAGGATACTTCGTATTCCATCACGGAAACGCTGTCTGAAATAGATCTGACGAGGCGGCAATTGGGAGATGTTCTTCAGAGCATTGCGGAACAGGACTCAACAACCATGCTTGAGGTGGTATTCGCCGGAGACACGCTCTCTGACTTCTTTGACGGGGTTGCCGCCTTGGAGGCCGTGAATGCAAGGTCAAAACAGCTGTTAGAGAGCGTTCAGAACCTGAATGCGTACTTGGGAAGTCAAAAGGACTCTCTAGAGTCAGAGAAATCCCAGGAAGAGAACTTCGTGAAAATCCAGCTGCTCCAAAAACAGCAGAGCCAGGCTCTCCAGGAGCAGCAGCAGCGTCTCTTGGACGAAACCAAAGGCAAGGAATCCCAGTATCAGGAAATCCTGGCTGACTGGCAGGCAAGGGCTCAGCAGATTAGGTCCCGGATATTTGCCCTTGTTGGAGTACCAGATGCCCCGACCTTCGGAGAGGCTTTGAGCATAGCTGAGTATGTTGCTGGTCAGACAGGAGTGCGCCCCGCTTTCCTTCTGGCCATCCTCACCCAGGAGTCAAACCTCGGCAAGAACGTTGGTCAGTGCTATCTCAAAGACCAAGCTACGGGTAATGGCATAAACATCAGGACCGGAACCCCGGTTTCCCGAGTGATGAAGCCTATGGGTCTGTCTGGACGCAAGGGAGACGTGGATGACTTTTTGAGAATCACGCGGGCCCTGGGTCGTGATCCCTTCAACACGCCAGTTTCCTGTCCTTTGAGCTATGGATACGGGGGAGCTATGGGTCCAGCTCAATTCATTCCAACGACCTGGGCCATTTATGAAAACAGATTAGCTGGTATTCTTGGCCGCTCAGCCGACCCCTGGAACATTTCAGACGCCTTCCTTGCCTCAGGCACATATCTTGCGCAGCTGGGAGCAAGCAGTCAGACTCTCAATGGAGAGTGGTGCGCGGCTCTGAGCTACTTCTCGGGCAGCTGTAGCTCGAGAAACGTTCGGGACTACGCTTTCTACGCAAACAGTGTGCTTGCCATAGCAAAGCAGTATGAGGAGGATATTGCGCTCTTGAAGAATTAGTTCAGCTTTTCTGCGAGCGTCTCTGTAATCTCTAGAAGATCGCCTGAGAGCACCCTCTCAATGCCGTGCCAGGACTCCTGGATGCGGTGATCGGTGATGCGGTCTTGGGGAAAGTTATAGGTGCGGATTTTTTCAGCCCGTTCGGCGCTTCCGATCTGGGCTTTTCTGGTTGAGGCAGCTCCCTCGTGCGCCGTTTCCCGCTGGGATTGAAGGAGACGTGCTGAAAGGAGGGACATGGCGTTTTCCTTGTTCTGCGCCTGGGATCGCTGGGTTTGAGAGGTCACCACGAGCCCCGTGGGAATGTGCGTGATCCTGATTGCGGTCTCGCGTTTGTTCACGTTTTGGCCTCCCTTGCCAGAGGAGCGGTAGGTGTCAATCCTCAGGTCATCTGGTTTAATCTCAATCTGCTTTTCCTTTGGTTTTGCAAGGATTGCGACGGAGGCCGTGGAGGTGTGAATCCTTCCCACCTTTTCGGTTTCCGGAATCCGCTGGACGCGGTGCACACCGGCCTCGTGGCGCAGGAGCAAAAAGGCATCGTCTCCCTTAATCTCCGCTGAGGCCTGCTTGATTCCCCCAGACTCAGTATCTTCAAGGTTAAGCACGCTCGTTCTCCACTTTTGGCTCTCGGCAAACTTCAGGTACATGTCAAAGAGATTGCGGGCGAAGAGCGAGGCCTCTTCACCTCCCGTGCCGGGTCTCACTTCAAGGACGAGGGCTGAAGGAAGATCTTCTTCAGAGCCCCTGAGGAGCGTTGCCAGTTCTTTCTCGGTCTTCTTGAGTTGACTCTGGACGCTCAGGGTTTCCTGTTCGGCCAGAGAGGAGAGTTCCGCTGACTCCTGCGAGCTCAGGATCTGCTGGTTTTCTTCTATCTGGAGCTTGAGGCCCTCAATTTCCTCTGCCTTTTTTATAACCTTCTCCAGCTTTCCCCTGCGGCGTGAGATGTCCTGGAACTTTTCCCAATCTGAAATGAGCTCGGGATTTGCGAGCTCGTCTGTGAGAGCGTTGAACTCCGCTTTCAGTTCTTTAAGACCCCTCACTTCTTTGCTGTCTTGGCTTTCTCCAGGCGCTTTTTGAACTTCTGCACCTGTCCGACTCGGTCCATTGTGCGTTCCTGGCCGGTATAGAAGGGGTGGCAGGCAGAGCAGGTTTCAATCTCAACATGTTCTTTCGTGGAGCCAACCTCAAAGCTGTTTCCGCATGCGCAGGAAACTTTGGCCTTAGGGAAGTATGTGGGGTGGATGTCTTTTTTCATGACAGGGGCAGTATATCATACAAGAGGGAGAAATCAAGTCTTGCGCAAATCTACGAATGTGATATACAACTATGGTATGCCTGAAAAGACGGTTGAAATAGAGAAGAAGGTCGCATCCTCCCCAGAGATTGAAGAAATGATGAGAGCGGGGTTGCATTTTGGGCACAAGAGCTCAAAAACGCATCCTGAGATGCGAAAGTTCATCTCCAGCATGCGCAACACTGTGCACATCATTGACTTGGAAAAGACCCGAGAGAAGCTGGTTGAACTCATAGATCAGATGAAGGCCTGGCGCGAGGAAGGCAAGACCATCTTGTTCCTGGGTACGAAGGTTCAGGCGAGGGACATGGTGCGCGAGACCGCAGAGTCCCTGGACTCCCCGTACGTTATCAATCGGTGGATCGGAGGAACCCTTACCAACTTCAAGGTTATCTCAGAGCGTATTGAGTACCTCAATGAACTGGAGCGTAAGCTCAAGGAAGGGGAGTTGGACCAGTATACCAAGAAAGAGCGTCTGGATCTCACAAACGACAAAGAGAAGCTGGAAAAGAAGTTCGGGGGAATCCGCAATCTCACAAAGATTCCCGATGTTCTCTTTATAGTTGACGCCGACGAGAACGGTCTTGCTATCAAGGAGGCTAAGGTGGCCAAGGTGCTTGTGGCCGGCATTGCCGACACGAACGTTGACCCTGCGCTCTTTGACGCCTTTGTTCCGGCCAATGACGACGCGGTGAGCTCACTCTCCTATATTCTTTCAAAGATTCAAGGGGAGATGGCCAAGGTCAAGCCGGAAGCTCCAAAAACAGAGGAGAAGGAAGCTGAAAAGACCAATGGTGAGCATTGAGCAGGTAAAAGAGCTGAGGGAGATTACCGGCATCTCGGTTTCAGAGTGCAAGAAGGCCTTGGAGGAGTCCGGAGGAGATATCGGAAAGGCAAAGGCTTGGCTCCGAGAGCGAGGGAAAGAGATCGCAAACAAGAAGAGCTCCCGGGAGGCTGGAGAGGGGAGAGTGGAAGGATACGTACACCAGACGGGCAAGGTGGGCGTTCTGTTGGATCTCAGGTGTGAGACTGACTTTGTGGCCAAGGCGGACACCTTCAGAACGCTTGCCCACGAGGTTGCCATGCAGATAGCGTCCATGAAGCCTGAGTCAATTGAGGAGCTGATGGAGCAGTCGTACATCAAGGATTCCTCAAGAACGGTGAAGGACCTGATTACGGAGGCCGTAGCTCAGCTGGGTGAGAACATCAAGGTTGAACGCTTTTCACGATTTGAGATATAAAAAGATATGGGAACCCTTGAACTCGTTTCCTTTTTCATCTTCTTCCTTTCTGGTATTGGCATAGCCCTGATTCTGCTTCCCAAGCTCTCACAGCTGAAAGCGCTCCCTTCAGACGGAAGGGGATTTGAGGTGAAGGAGAGGGCTCTTAAGGTGGTTCGCCGATTAGGGCAGTCAGAAAGGGTGAAATCCTTGGCTCCAGAGAAGCTTGCCCACAGAGCTTTGTCCAAGACACGAGTGCTTGCTCTCAGGACCGAGAGCAAGGCTGGCAAGTGGTTAGAAGACATGAGGCAGAGAGCGCAGGAGAAGAAAGAGAAGTTTTCATCTGACGACAACTACTGGAAGGAGCTCAGGAAGCGTAGGTAGCGCATTCACAATTCGTCTTTGCCGAGGTAGCTCAACTGGTAGAGCATCCCACTTGTAATGGGAAGGCCTTGCGGGTTCGAGTCCCGCCCTCGGCTCTATTGCTGCCTCTTGCTTAGCGAGTAAAAAACTATCGAGCGTATGCTATAATGGGTATATTATGAGGTACTCGTTTTATGATTCTTCTGAGTACAAAAGGAAACAGAGCGAGATTACCAAACGGAAACAAGCGGAGGGGGTATATGACCATCTTGTAAAAAGAGAGAGGCGCACTTGCACGCGTCAGGGTTGTGAGCAAGTGTTCCAGGTAAAACCAAGTGATTCCAAGGTGTACTGTGGCAAAAGCTGTGCTGCTCTCGTTAATAACAAAGGTAGGGGCTCTAGAAGTATTGAGGTAAGAAAGAAGATATCAGCAAGCCTAAAAGGGCACCCGAACCCTTTTAAAGGGAGAATCAAAATCCCTCACATAGCGGTAGAATGCGGCAACGCAAACTGCGGAAAGAGGTTTTTTCAGAAGCGCTGGATGAAGAAAAGATTCTGCAGTAATCAATGCGCCATGCGAGTTATTGGAGGCAGCCCTACTTCGCCTAAGGCCGCGAGAGGGAAAGCAGGTATTAGAAAAGATATCAGCGATACCCTATACTTCTACAGCAGATGGGAGGCTAACGTTGCTCGGTTATTTTCGTACCTCGGCATTCGATGGGTATTCCAGCCCAAAACATTTGATATAGGAAGTCAGATGTATACGCCAGACTTTTATCTGCCAGAGGAGGATACATATATTGAGGTGAAAAACTTTATGTGGAAGTACTCCAAAGAAAGAGATGAAAAGTTTAGAACCTTATACCCTACGCTAAAGCTCAAACTTATTCTGAAAGACGAGTATCTTGAGCTGGAGAGAAAGTATTCTGCTTTCATTGTAAGCTGGGAATATAGAAATAGTAGGTTTGAAAGTTAAGAAAAGAGATTGCGAGTTCGAATCTCGCCTCTGGCTCAGAGGAACAGTGCTGTGATGGCGCTGTTTTGGTTTCTTGATAAAGATATTAAAGTATTATGGATAACTTAGCTAAGCTAAGGTAGATGTGGTTTTGCCTAAACGAGATTTAGTTTTTCATAGATTAGGGTTCATGCAGAGTTCAATGGAGAGCATGCATGCTCTTTTTGTACACACCTTGGTGCTTGACAAAAAGCAGAAAGTATGCTATATTATAAGAGTACGATGAGCTTGGGAGAGTGTTCTGAAAAGAGCCTCAAGCAAGCACATCGAGTACATTACATCGTGAGTGAATAGTCCTGAGGAGGATGTGATGGCTTTGGTCGGTATCGTTACGACAGAGGAAGTGCGCCAGGAGCTTCGGAGTCACGGGTTCGTCCGCGTGGATGACCTCTACTGGGAGGCGGTGCTCCCCAAAGAAACGACGGAGTTCGGCGGCAAACCGGTGACCATGTGGCGTGGGAACAACCCGACGGTCAACGGCACCATCTCTGCGGCCGGCACGAGGCGGCGCTCCGATTGTGGTACATGGGGCGTCACGGGCCAGACAAGCGACGATGCATGTCTCATCGTCGTCATCGACTCAGAAGGATGTGCTTGGATCGCTTCCAAGTACTCTCAGTACTCGGACAGGGTTGAGGAAATCACGGCCCTGCTCCGTCAGATCGGATACCATGGCAGCGGCTACGAGTTCGAGGCGCGGCCCGATGACAGAGGACCGCTTGCGGAACTCGCGTGGCAAGCGATGCACATCGCTCCCCACCGACTCCTGGAGCGCATGCAGGAGCCGATGATCCAGTGACTTTCGCGGCAGAATGGTAACCGAACACCTTATGTTCGGCAGAGTGGGAAGCTCTGAAATTCTTCCAGCAAGGGGCCAAGTCGATTCGTCGATGAGGCCCCATTTCGTTTGCACTGCTTAAACGAGATTTAGTTATTCACAGATTAAGACTTACTTTGTACTGCTTAAATCTCGTTTAGTTTTTCATAGATTAGGGTTTATACTGAGTTCAATGGAGAGCGAGCACGCTTTCTTTCGCGCTTTAGGGTCTTGACAGGGAGATGAAGAGAAGATAGGATAGTTGGCACAGTAGCATTCAAGAGTATTATGTAGATACGGAGTCCAATCGTTTCTCAAAAAGACGGTTCCCGAAGGTGTTCTTTCTGAATGTCTTCGGGAGTTGTTTTGACTCCAATGGTACCTTAATAATCTGGTAAATTGTGTTGATTCTTTTGAGTTGCTTCAACTCTTTCTTATGAGAGTTTGATCCTAGCTCAGGATGAACGCTGGCGGCGTGGATAAGGCATGCAAGTCGAGCGGACCCTTCGGGGTCAGCGGCAGACGAGTTAGTAACGCGTGGATACCTGCCCTTCACACGGGGACAACCAGGGGAAACTTTGGCTAATACCCGATGGTCCGGAAACGGTAAAGGAGCAATCCGGTGAGGGAAGGGTCCGCGTCCTATCAGCTTGTTGGTGAGGTAACGGCTCACCAAGGCTATGACGGGTAGGGGGCGTGAGAGCGTGATCCCCAACGATGGAACTGAGACACGGTCCATACTCCTACGGGAGGCCGCAGTCGAGAATATTGGACAATGGGGGAAACCCTGATCCAGCGACGCCGCGTGCGGGATGAAGGCCTTCGGGTTGTAAACCGCTTTTATAGAGGAAGAAGCTTCGGCTGACGGTACTCTATGAATAAGGGGGTGCTAATTCTGTGCCAGCAGCAGCGGTAATACAGAACCCCCGAGCGTTATCCGGATTTATTGGGCGTAAAGCGTTCGTAGGCGGTACAGAAAGTCTCAGGTTAAAGACTGGGGGCTCAACCTTCAGAGTGCCTGGGAAACTTCTGAACTAGAAGGTGTTAGGGGCTGATGGAACTCTTGGTGGAGGGGTGATATCCGTTGATATCAAGAGGAACACCAAAAGCGAAGGCATTCAGCTGGGGCAACCTTGACGCTGAGGAACGAAAGCGTGGGGAGCAAAGAGGATTAGATACCCTCGTAGTCCACGCCGTAAACGATGGATACTGGCTATGTGAAGTGTCGACCCTTCACGTGGCGAAGCTAACGCGTTAAGTATCCCGCCTGGGAAGTACGGCCGCAAGGCTAAAACTCAAAGGAATAGACGGGGGTCCACACAAGCGGTGGATCATGTGGCTTAATTCGTCAACAAACGAGGAACCTTACCAGGACTTGACAGGCTAGCGAAGCTTTCTGGAAACAGATTGCGTCTCACAAGGACGCTAGCCCAGGTGTTGCACGGCCGTCGTCAGCATGTACCTTGAGGCGCTCCGTTAAATCGGGCAACATGCGCAACCCTTATCCTGTGTTTTACATGTCACAGGAAACTGCGAGAGACAATCTCGAGGAAGGTGAGGATGACGCCAGGTCAGCGTGGCCCTTTGATGTCCTGGGCTGCACACATGATACAATGGAGCCGACAGCGGGTCGCGACGGGGTAACCCTGAGCTAATCCTTCAAACGGCTCCTCAGTTCGGATTGGGGTCTGCAACTCGACCCCATGAAGTTGGAATCGCTAGTAATCGCGTATCAGCTATGGCGCGATGAATACGTTCTTGGACCTTGTACTCACCGCCCGTCACGTCAAGCAAGCTGGGAATGCCCGAAACACCACCTTGGTGGTACTAAGGCAGATTCAGTGAGAGGGACGAAGTCGTAACAAGGCACGGGTAGGGGAACCTGTCCGTGGATCATAACATTCTTTGAAGAGTCGATCTGGATCGGTTTGTGAGAATTCTCAAACTGATCCTGGGGCGTTGATCTGGAGCCCGTAAACCCAGATTCCCCGAAAGGGGTTGAGGAGTTGAGGCAACTTTAAGGAATCAACACACCAGATGCAGAAGCACCCTTCCCAAGAGGGGTGCTTTTGTGTAGAATGCGGAGGTACCGGGCGTGTAGTTCAGTGGTTAGAACGCTGTCCTGATAAGACAGAGGCCGGAGGTTCGATTCCTCCCACGCCCACCATGGGCCG